>DFSJ01000042.1:36693-51555 GCA_002378585.1 Flavobacteriaceae bacterium UBA3440
GTTTCCTGGACGTTGTGGTCGGTGATTAAAATGCCTATGTTCTTGCTCCGCAGTTGATCAATAATTTTTTGAATGTCTTCTACTGCCACCGGGTCAACTCCGGCAAATGGCTCATCCAATAAAATAAATTTAGGATCAGTCGCCAACGCTCGCGCGATTTCTGTCCTTCTGCGTTCACCTCCAGAAAGCAAATCTCCTCTGTTTTTTCGGATATGTCCTAAACCAAATTCTTCGATCAGCGCTTCCATTTTAGCCAACTGTTCTTGTTTACTCCAAGAGGTAAGTTCCAATACGCTTAAAATATTATCCTCTACCGACATTTTTCTGAAGACCGAAGCTTCTTGAGCGAGGTAACCGATTCCATGCTGAGCACGTCGGTACATCGGAAATGTAGTGATGTCTTTGTCATCCAAATAAATGTGACCTGAATTGGGCTTGATCAATCCAACGATCATGTAAAACGAAGTAGTTTTTCCAGCGCCATTTGGGCCCAGAAGTCCTACTATCTCTCCTTGATTAACCTCGAGGGAGATACCTTTAACCACTTTTCTTCCTCTGTAAGATTTGGTGATTTCCTCTGCCCGGAGCTTCATGATTGTTGATTTTGTATAGCTTCCCAGTACTCATAGGCACGTCTCAGGTGTGGCACAACGATGGTACCTCCCACCAGCGTAGCAATACCCAAAGTCTCCATGATTTCCTCGTGTTGAGCTCCTGCATTTTTGGCGTGTTCTAGGTGGTATTTCACACAATCGTCACAGCGCAATACCGCTGAAGCCACCAGCCCCAAAAGTTCTTTGGTCTTCACGTCCAGGGCACCTTCACTATACGCATTGGTGTCCAAGTTAAAAATTCGCTTGATCAGTTTGCTCTGTGGGTCACCCAACAGCTTTTCGTTCATTTTGGAACGATACTCATTAAATGATTCAACTGGATTTTCCATTTTTTGCTGCTTTTTTTCGTTCGCCCCGAAGAACAAATCGGGATATATGAATACTGACCTCGTAGAGTATTAAGATGGGGATTGAAACAATGATTTGACTGGCTACATCTGGCGGTGTAATTACAGCAGAGACTATTAAGACCAATACAGAAGCCACTTTTCGGTATTTTTTTAAGAATTCTGGAGTAACCAAACCTATTCTGGTTAGGAAGTAAATCAAAATGGGTAATTCAAAAATAAGTCCACAAGCAATTACAGAAGATCGAACAATGGCTATGTAGGAGGATAAATCGATTTGATTGGTTACTTCTTCACTGACGGTGTAGCTGCCCAAGAAATTAATGGAAAGCGGAGCAACTATGTAATAGCCAAACAAGACGCCTAGAAAGAATAAGAAGGAAGCGATAAAAATAAATCCTCGCGCATTTTTACGCTCATTGTCGTAAAGTCCTGGTCCGATGAATCGCCAAATTTCCCATAGCACATAGGGGAATCCAATGATAAATCCAGCCCAAATGGATGTCCAGATGTGCGCTGAGAACTGCCCGGCCATTTCACGACTCTGCAGGATGAACAATGGCTCAGTACTGCAAAATGCGCCCTCAAAACCTAATTTTTGAGATAAAAAGCAGAAAAAACGATAGGTCGGAAAGTCTGGTTGCTTTGGACCAAATAACAAGGTGTTAAAAATGAAATCTTTCATCAAAAAAGCGGCAAATCCCAAAATAACAACGGCTGCAGTAGCGCGAATTAAGTGCCACCTTAACTCTTCTAAATGATCCAAGAAGGACATTTCATTCACATCTTTTTTTTGCTTCATGAGGTGATTCCTTCCTGAATTAGGTTGTGTAAGTGAACAATTCCCTGATAGCTACCCGATTTATCCACAGCAATCAGCTGTGTGATGCTGTTGGCTTGCATCAATGACATAGCATCGACAGCCAAGTATTCCACATCTATGGTTTTCGGATTTTTTGACATAATGTCTTGTGCGGTTAAACCGCCAATATTGTCATGTACAGCTAGCATTCTTCGAATGTCACCATCGGTGATTACCCCGACCAATTGATCTCCGTCCATAACTGCCGTAACACCCAACATTTTTTGAGATATCTCCACAATGGCGTCTTTGACTTTACTGTGAATTTGAACCTCTGGTCGTTGATTTTGCGCTGTAATGTCTTTGACGCTGAGGTATAGTTTTTTTCCCAAAGCACCACCGGGATGAAATTTGGCAAAGTCCTCGGAGTTAAATCCCTTTTGTTCGAGCAAACAGACGGCTAATGCATCCCCCATCGCCAATTGTGCTGTTGTACTTGTAGTAGGGGCCAAATTGTTTGGACACGCTTCTTTAGGCACATAAGTATTGAGTACAAAATCTGCTTGTTGCCCCAGAAAGGAATCAGGGTTGCCCGTTATGGCAATTAACTTATTTTCTCCTCGTTTTAACAAGGGGACCAATACTTTGATTTCTGGTGTATCCCCGCTTTTGGAAATACAGATGATGCTGTCACCATCTTGAATAGATCCTAAATCTCCGTGTATGGCATCGGCGGCATGCATGAATAACGCCGGCGTACCCGTTGAATTCATCGTGGCTACAATTTTGTTTCCAATAACGGCACTTTTTCCAATTCCAGTGACGACCACCCTTGATTTTGAACGGTGAATGTGTTGTACAGCCAGAGCAAATTCATCGCCTAACAGAGGGATGAGCCCGAGTAAAGCATGGCTTTCTAATTCAAGTGTTCTTCGGGCACTGTTCAATATGGCTTGAAAATCGCTCAATTTCGCATTGATTTTGGTTGGATGCCCAAAAAAACAGATGTATTTTTGGGTCACACAAAATTAATCAAATAAAACAAACCTCCTTTTTTCCGTGTTTTATTTTAAAAGGAGGGGATCATTGCAGTAAAATGCTTAATTTAAGGGAAGTTTGACCACCCAACCAGATCAAGTAACCCATATGACTACCAAGGAGGAATTAAGTGCGCAATTGCAGAAGTATTTTGGTTTTGCTCATTTCAAAGGAAGACAAGAGGAGGTAATTCTTCATTTACTAGAAAAAAAGAATGCGTTTGTGATCATGCCTACCGGTGGAGGTAAATCTTTATGCTATCAACTGCCCGCATTAATGCTCCCAGGAACGGCCATTGTCGTATCGCCTTTAATTGCTTTGATGAAAAATCAGGTAGATGCTATACGCGGTGTTTCAGATAACGATGGAGTCGCACATGTGCTCAACTCATCGCTGACTAAGTCAGAGATCAAAAAAGTCATGGATGATGTTGTTCAAGGAATAACCAAACTGCTTTATGTCGCTCCAGAGTCGTTAACCAAAGACGAATATGTGCAGTTTCTCCAATCAGTTCCACTTTCTTTCATCGCTATTGATGAGGCGCATTGTATCTCAGAGTGGGGGCATGATTTTAGACCGGAATATCGAAATTTAAAGTCGATCATAGACCGCTTGGACTCAAGCATTCCTGTTATTGGATTAACGGCTACTGCCACACCTAAGGTTCAGGAAGACATCATGAAAAACTTAGGTATGTCTGACGCTAAAGTATTCAAGTCGTCATTCAATAGACCCAATCTTTTTTATGAAGTAAGGCAAAAAACCCAACAAGTGGAGGCAGATGTGATTCGATTTATCAAACAACATCCAGCTCAATCAGGTATTGTTTATTGCTTAAGTAGAAAAAGGGTAGAAGAGCTGGCTCAAGTACTTCAGGTCAACGGAGTAAACGCTGTACCCTATCACGCTGGTTTTGATGCGAAAACTAGGTCTAAGTATCAGGATATGTTCTTGATGGAAGAGGCTGAGGTGGTCGTTGCTACTATTGCCTTCGGTATGGGTATTGACAAACCAGATGTGAGGTATGTCATTCATTACGACATGCCCAAAAGTATTGAAAGTTATTACCAAGAAACTGGTCGTGCGGGTAGAGATGGAGGAAAAGGTCATTGTTTGGCGTTTTATTCGCCCAAAGACATGGAAAAACTGGAGAAGTTTTTGTCGGGTAAGCCAGTAGCCGAACAAGAAATTGGGATGGCATTGCTTCAGGAGGTTATCGCTTACGCTGAAACTTCTATGTCGAGAAGAAAATTCATGCTTCACTATTTTGGAGAAATCTTTGACGAGATAGATGGACCTGGAGCCGATATGGATGACAATGCGACTAATCCTAAACCCAAGGTAGAGGCTAAAGATTCTGTGCTTAGGCTTTTGGATATTGTGGTTCAAACGGCTGAAAAATTCAAATCAAAAGAGTTGGTTAAAGTGTTGATGGGAAAACCTAATGCGCTCATCGTCGCTCATAAAATTCATTTAAAACCATTTTTCGGGGCTGGATCTGATCAATCCAAAGAATACTGGATGGCCTTGTTAAGACAAACAATCGTATCTGGTTTATTGCACAAAGAAATTGAACAATACGGGGTAGTTCATTTAACTGACCTGGGTAGGGAATTTATTAAGTCACCCAAATCATTTATGATGACTGTTGATCACAGTTATTTGGAAAATGATTCAGAATTAGTGGAACGATTGAATCAAGGGACTGCGGCGGCTGATGAGCAATTATTTTCTATGTTGCAGGATCTGAGGAAAAAAGAGGCCAAAAAACACGGGGTACCTACCTATGTTATTTTTCAAGATTCCTCTTTAGAGGATATGGCGTTAAAATATCCGATGACCCTGAAAGAGTTATCTCAGGTTTATGGGGTAGGCGAGGGAAAAGCTAAAAAATTTGGGGGTCCATTCATCACCACGATAGCAGAATATGTCAAAGAAAATGACATTACACGGCCAGATGATTTGATCGTCAAAAGTACGGGTGCAAAATCTGCACTCAAGTTATTTATCATTCAAGGAGTTGATCGAAAATTGTCCTTAGATGATATTGCTCGATCAAAAGGAATAACCATGGATGAGCTGCTCAAAGAAATGGAGCAAATTGTATTTAGCGGAACCCGATTAAATATCGATTATTGGTTAGAGGATTTATTGGACGAAGATCAGCAGTCGGAGTTGCACGACTATTTTATTGAGGCGCAGACCGATGACATAAGCCTCGCCAGCAATCATTTTAATGGAGATTACGAGGATGAAGAACTCAGGTTGTACCGCATAAAGTTCATCAGTGAAGTAGCCAATTAAATGGTCATGTCATCAAGACCAGATATTCTCCTCCAAGTACAGTTGACCTTTTTGTGCATCGAATGTTACCTCTGCTCCAATGGGTAGCGTCATGTTCCAAGGAGTATGTCCAAAAGACATTCCATAACAACAAGGAATTTCGGTAGGCATCAATCGGTCCTTTAGTACTTCATATAGGCTAAAACCATCTCTACTACCCGCTGGTTGATCACAATCAACCCACACTCCGAGTGCATAACCTTGAGCCTTTTTAAAAGTCTCTGTCATCAATAACTGAGTCAACATGCGGTCTATCCGATATGGTTTTTCACCAACTTCTTCAATGAGGACGATTTTATCTGTAAAGTCAATTTCATACTCCGTGCCAATTAACGATGTAATCAGTGTTAAACTACCCCCTACTAATTTTCCGCGACCAAGACCTGGAGTAATCGTAATTCTTTGATATTCATTGCTTTTTTGGTCCTTAATTTCATCCTGATCCACAGAATCCATCAAAAATCCTGATCCAGAATGTTTCCATAAATTCAACCACATGGCTTTTGAATATGATTTTTCTAAAGCACTGCCCACAGGGCCATGAAATCCAATTAACCCGGTTTTTATGTATATGGCTTGTAACAAGGCGGTTATGTCGCTGAACCCAATAAGGGGTTTGGGATTCTTGGCAATTGCCGCGTAATCCAATTGATCTAAGATCCTTGTTGTTCCATATCCTCCACGAACACAAACTATGGCCTCAATAGTTTTATCTTTAAATGCGTCCATTAGGTCTTGAGCCCTTAGCTGATCTGTTTGACTGAAGTAGCCATATCGGTCTCCCAGATATTTACTGGGAACAACCTGAAACCCCATTTCAGTTAAATCCTTTACAGCGCGATCTATTTTCTCTGAAGAGGTGTTAAATGCAGGAGCAATTAATGCTATTCGAGCACCATTTTTTGGTTTTTTGGGCTTGATGGTTGGTGAATTTAAACCAGGTATTTTGGTTTGACTCAATAGTGTTGACGACCAAAGACCAGTCAGGGAAAATGCGACTAAATTTCCCAAGAAGTTTCTTCGTTTACTCATTTTGTGGTGTTTTTCGCTCCCATCGGTTTAATTGTCTGATGATGCGTTCAATAGCTTCTTCAATGGATTGGTCAGGCTCAATAACGGTGTATTCGCCCCAGAAGTCAGGATTTCCAAATCCTTTGGTCGATTCACTTAAAACAACAGAAGGTTTAATCACGTCTGTGTTGTCCATAGTATTGGTTGATGATGGGTTTTTTTGATCGGTTACGGCCATTTCTGCCCATATTTGGTATTGAGTATTGAACAATTTATTTTTCCAATTGGCGGTAAAATTCATCTCCATTTTACTGTATTGGAAGGTCCAGCTTTCCCCTTGGGGGCTATAGTCTACCTGATAGTTTACTGACGTAGGCCATAATTTTACGCGTGCTGGTTTTTTTCTGACAAACAAGGAAGCAGCAGCTTCTCTATTGGTAACATTCATCTCAAATATGGCTTTAGCTAAATGGTTGCCCTGAGTGGTGATGTACAATTCGCCCCTGTAGAGTGGTGTGATGACATTTTGTTTTTGTTCAAAATGAACAATGTGCACTAGTTTTTGGTCAATTTGCGTAAATCCAGCATGGGTAAATCGATAAGCTTGAAGCGCTTGAGGATCAAATACGATATCTGGGTATTTAGCTATATCGATAAACAAAGTGTTGTAGGGGCCGCCTTGAAGTTTAACAGCTAGCGTATCGTTGGGCTTATAATTGGTGCTTTTTCTGAATTGAATCAAGCGAGCTACATCATTTTTATCGGAGCTATTGGGTTGTTTATCTACCTCAATAATGGCCTCGGCTAATGATAGGTTTTTAGATTTTTTCCGTACCGCCTCTCTGAAAAAAGTAATGACTTGACTTTTTTGTTGCGTGCCTTGTTGTTGCCTGTTTTTCAGCATCTCTAACACGAGAACACCTGGGTCTTGTGGCACACTCACCGTCACCTCTTTAAGTATTGTGGTGCTTGGGATTAAAGAGATCAGTAGTGGATCTGGTTGGGTATTGATGGCCAATCGAGCCGATTCATAACCCATAAACGAGATCAGTAATTCTTGACCAGGATTATCTACAGGTATTTTGATGCTAAATCGTCCATCTTTGTTGGTTACCGTGGCACCTTGGTCATCGGACAACCTAACAGAGGCCAGCGCTAAGGGTTCTTTTGTTCTCTGGTCAATAACTCTACCGGTTATTTCTTTGACCGAGTTTGTTTGTGCATGAGTGGAGAAGCACAAGAAAAACATCAACCCGTACAGAGCTATTTTTAGGGACTGTGAATTCCAAAACTTGAGTGATTTCTTCATTGAACAATGGATGAGGTTCCTCTACATCAGAGTGCCATAAAGTTACGATTTGACAGGGATAATACGTTTTGATTAATGTTAAAAAGTCCTCAAGTTTTCGTCAAAATTAAATCCAACAAAAAGAGTTCGCGTATATTTACCAGGCAATTATTCTTATGGGTTTCCAACAAGTTCGCATTCCGCTCTCCAATATGTATGCACCGGGTACTCTGGTCAGGGATTATTTAGAAAAAAAACCCTCCATAGAACCGTTTGTTGGACCTTGGCCTTCAATGGTCGGTCTAGGACAACAAATATCTTTTCGACAAGACTTTTCATCGGCTACCCGCCAACTAGTTCAAGCGCATCTCAAGGCACAGTATGCGGATCTTCCCTTCAGCGCATCGGTCCAACAAAATATAGACTGTTGGGTTAATTCTACTTGTTTTACAGTAACGACGGGACATCAATTAAATCTATTTACTGGACCATTATATGTGGTTTATAAGTTGATATCAACGATCAAACTAGCTGAAAAATTGAGGGAGGAATTTCCAGAACATCAATTTGTTCCGGTCTATTGGATGGCTACGGAAGACCATGATTTTGCTGAGATCAATCACTTTTATCTAGGGGATCAAAAATTAGTTTGGGAACCCAATACCCCACTTGATGGTCCAGTTGGGCATTTAAAAACGGATGGGATTGATGCTGTTTATGAGGTATTAGCCAGCTTGTTGGGTACATCGCAAAGAGCTGAATGGTTGAAGGAGCAGTTCGAGTTGGCTTACCTGCAATCCGATAACCTGGCAAAAGCAACACAGAGGTTGGCAGACGCTTTATTTGGAGATCGCGGATTGGTCGTCATCGATGCAGATCACCCAGAGTTAAAAAGACTGCTCAAGCCCTTATTTGTTCGTGAATTGATGGAGGATGTAACCAGAACAAAGGTCAGCGAATCTATTGAACGAATAAAAGTGGTTTATCCAGATTATGAGCCACAAGTCTCTCCGAGAGATTTAAATTTCTTTTATATAGATCGAGGTAGAAGGGGGCGTATGGAACGAGATGAACAGGGAGCTCATGTGGTGGGTAGTGACATCAAATACACGACAGCTCAGTGGATCGAATTATACGACCAGTTTCCTGAACGTTTTTCCCCTAATGTTTTGACTCGACCGTTATATCAAGAGACGATATTGCCCAATCTCGCCTACATTGGAGGTGGTGGTGAACTTTCCTATTGGTTTGAGCTAAAAAGTCTTTTTGATGCGGTAGAGGTGCCTTTTCCTGTGCTTATTCACAGGGATGCAGCGGTGTTGATGACTGAGAAACAGTGGAAGAAAATAGCCGCTTTTGGTTTGGAGCCAAATCAACTTTTTTTGAGTAAAGATCAATTGATCAATAAAAAAATCAGATCAATTTCTAATATTGAGCTTGATTTAGGATTTCTCAAGGAACAGCTCGAAGCGCAGTTTGCCCATTTGTACACTTTGGCTGAATCGACAGACCCTTCATTTATTGGAGCGGTACATGCGCAAAAAGCTAAACAAATGCAGGGCATAGATCTATTGGAAAAAAGGTTGCTCAATGCGCAAAAACGCCAACTCAAAGATCAAGTGGCTCGATTGAGTGAATGGCACAATGAATTGTTCCCCCAGGGCGGATACCAAGAACGCAAAAGAAATTTTGCCCCCTTTTACCTGACTTATGGAACATTGTTTTTTGATGCTTTGTATGAAACATTTGATCCGTTAGATCAAGCCTGTAGCCTAATTATATTTCCTTAAGCATGCACAAGATTGATATAGATGTAGTAGACATGACCCTAGACGTCATGAAGTATGTGATTGGTCGGATTACCAAAACACACCCAGAGTTAGGTATTCCTATTTCAGAGCAAGAATTGCGTGAACGCATTGGCCAGACAATCTCTGCCAAGGGTATTGGTGGTCAAAAGGCCTTTGAATTGTTTCGAGAGGTATTGGTTAAACACACAGTGCCTATTGACCACCCTAGAAACCTGGCCTTTGTTCCTGCAGCACCAACAAGGGCGGCCATAATGTTTGATCTGGTGACTTCAGCATCAAGTATTCACGGTGCCTATTGGATGGAGGGAGCTGGCGGGATTTATTGTGAAAATGAAGCGATGCAGTGGTTGGTTTCCTTGACTGGATTGCCTCAAGGTGCTTTCGGCGTTTTTACCTCCGGAGGAACCGCAGCCAATCTCTCTGCTTTGGTCGCGGCCAGACATGATTGGCGCACACGATCAAAAGAAAGAATGTCACAAAGAGGTTTAATGGTTTGTAGCAATCATGCGCATGCATCGGTAAAAGCGATGGCTCAAGTCATCGATGCGGATGTGCTGTCCATAGATTGTTATGGAGCTATGTCCCCCCATCAAGTGATCGAGGCAGTCAATCGATTAAGTGCTGAAGATCAGGACCGCATTTTTGCCTTAGTGGTCACTGCTGGAACAACCAATGCGGGCATCATTGATGATTTAAGGGGTTGTGGAGAACTATGCGCCGAAAAGAGTTGGTGGATGCACGTAGATGGTGCCTATGGTGGCGCTGCATTGGCGGCACCCTCTGTCCGCCATTTGTTTGAGGGCATTGAATGGGCCGATAGCATAACCATTGATCCTCATAAATGGTTGTTTGCACCCTATGATTGCGGTGCCGTTTTATACAAAGACCCTCAAAAAGCAAAGGCGGCCCATACCCAAGAAGGAAATTATTTGGCTATTTTCAATGAACCTCAGTTTACGGGCTTTAATCCAGCGGATTATCAAATCCAATTAACCCGAAGAGTTAGGGGACTTCCGCTTTGGTTTTCTTTGGCTATGCATGGTACGGATCGATATAGTCAGGCCATTGAACAAGGTATTGCTTTAGCAGGAATGGCTGTATCAGCCATTGAAAAACGCCCCTACCTGAGAGTAACTAGACCATCGAGCTTGTCCGTTGTTCTTTTCGAACGTATCGGTTGGAGTGATCAACAGTATTCTCAGTGGACCTACGAGCAGTTAGCTCGTGGCTTTGCGCTGGTGGCGCCTACTAAAGATTTGGTCGACGGGGCGTGGAAAACGGTGGCTCGTTTTTGCTTTATCAGCATTGATACCACGATTGAGGATATCGAATCCATTCTCGACACCCTAGAATAATTAATGCCTGACATTTGTTTCCAGGCTCAAATGTTTATTTTTGCTCATGCAAAACAATGTACTTATCCTTGATTTCGGTTCTCAATACACTCAATTGATTGCCAGAAGGGTCCGTGAACTCAATATTTTTTGTGAGATCAAACCCTACAACCTGCTTCCACAAGATTTGTCCCCATACAAAGCGGTTATCCTATCAGGCTCTCCGCATTCGGTTAGGGGAGATGATGCTCCACATCCAGATCTAACAGGAATTAGAGGAAAAAAGCCATTGCTTGCTGTTTGTTATGGGGCCCAATACCTAGCACACTTTTCAGGAGGTGAAGTAGCACCTTCCAATACTCGAGAATACGGAAGAGCGCATCTTGATTTTATGGCAGCCGACGAACCATTCTTTGCTGGAGTGAGTCCTCAGAGCCAAGTTTGGATGAGTCATTCAGACACGATTAAAACGCTTCCCGCGGGGGGTGTATTGATTGGGAGCACACACGATGTAACCAATGCGGCCTATAAAATCGAGGGAGAAACCACGTACGCTATACAATTTCATCCTGAAGTATATCACTCTAAGGATGGAAAACAAATGCTCGCCAACTTTTTAGTGGATATTGCGGGTGTAGCTCAAGATTGGACGCCGGACTCTTTTGTTCACGAGACCATTACCAGTTTAAAAAATCAAATTGGTCAAGATCGCGTGATTTTGGGATTGTCTGGTGGAGTTGATTCTACAGTGGCTGCTGTGTTATTGCACCAAGCTATCGGAACCCAACTACACTGTATTTTTGTCAACAATGGCTTATTGCGCAAAAATGAATTTGACCAAGTGCTGGATCAATACAAGCACATGGGACTCAATGTTAAAGGTGTGGATGCCTCAGATCGTTTTTTACAGGCGCTTAGTGGTCTTACGGACCCAGAAGCCAAGCGTAAAGCGATTGGAAAAGTTTTTGTCGATGTTTTTGACGATGAGTCGCATCAAGTAGTCGATGCTAAATGGCTAGCTCAGGGCACTATCTACCCAGATGTCATTGAATCACTTTCAGCTACTGGTGGTCCTTCAGCAACGATTAAAAGTCACCACAATGTAGGTGGTTTGCCCGATTACATGAAGTTGAAGGTAGTGGAACCCTTGCGTTTGTTGTTTAAAGATGAGGTGAGAAGGGTAGGCGCTAGCTTAGGTATTAGTTCTGTGTTGTTAGGAAGACACCCGTTCCCAGGACCAGGATTAGCTATCAGGGTGCTCGGTGAGGTAACTCCTGAAAAAGTGCGTATTTTACAGGAAGTTGATGCCATTTTTATCGATGGTTTAAGGTCTTGGAACCTATATGATCAGGTGTGGCAAGCTGGGGCAATTTTATTGCCTGTTCAAAGTGTGGGTGTGATGGGGGATGAGCGAACTTATGAGCAGTGTGTTGCTTTGCGGGCCGTGGAAAGCACCGATGGAATGACTGCTGACTGGGTGGATTTGCCTTATGCCTTTTTACAAAAAACATCCAACGACATCATCAACAAAGTCAAGGGAGTCAATCGCGTGGTCTACGACATCAGTTCAAAACCACCGGCAACTATAGAATGGGAATAAACGGATGAAATTAAAACAGTTATTTTGCGTCTTAGCGTTAGTGAGTATGTTCACCCTTCAGGGACAGAGCGTACCGGCACCCCAAATTAAAGGCTCTTGGGGAATCGCCTTTGCTTTGCCGTTTAGGACTGATAAAATGGATTTTATCGATCCAGCTTTGGGACAAAAGATTTTAGAAGCTAGAAATGACACCAAATCCAGTCTTTCCTTTTACAGCGGAGCGCTTTTGGCGATTAGGCGATTGGACTCTCTGGGAGTTAAGGTTAATCCTTACCCAGTGGACACTCAGCTCAACGGATCTTTGGCTCAATCTGAATTGGAGGCATTGTACGCCGAACATAACATCGACTTTTTGATAGGGCCATTGTCAGATCGCGTTCTTCCAGCTTTATCCAACTGGTCTGTCCAGCGCAAGATCCCAATTTTTTTGCCGAGCATACCAGATGCGCAACAGGTAAATAGTCTTATGATTCAAGGGGTCTCAAAAAACGAGACCTTGCGCAAACAATTATTGGATTACGCTAAAAGAGAATGGAAGGGTCAGAGAGTAACCATCATTCACGATAGTGAGGAATTAAATCAAGCGCAGAGCATTGCGCAGCGATTTCCCAATGCACAAAAAGTAGATGCTACAGTCAATAGCAATCGCTTGCTTGAAGTGTTGACTCAAAAAATGGATACCGTAAACAGCAATTGGGTATTTGTAGAATCCGCTAATCTAAAAACGGCCTCATCAGTTGCCTCAATTCTTAGTTCTCAACTCAGATTTTCTGGACATATTAGGCTGTGGAGTCCCCTGTTTACTAATGCATTTGACAATGATGTCATCGACTTCAAACAATTATCTGATTTAAATTATACGACTTCTGCAGTTCAAGAGCCATTGACTTTTGTCTCCTGGGGGAGTCAATATTTTGCTGAATGGGCAAAATATCCGGATAAAATTGCCGTGCGGGGCTATGATTCAGTCATGTTTGCTGTTTTGCAGCTCAGCGGTTTATCGATCACCTCCCCGGAAGGTCGAAAATTCTTCGAATGGGCGGGTGTAACGCATCCATTTAATATGGTTCAAGATTCCAGAGGACACCAAGTCAACCAAGGGTTTGTGCTGATCGCACTCAAAGATATGGAGTGGGAAGTGATTGGCCGTTAAACGTCACAGCGTTTGATCGATTCATAGAGCACTTGCATTCTAGGCTCACGCCTTGGGATGTATTCTTGAGCGACATAGCCTTGATATCCAGTTTGGAGAATTTCATGCATAATCGCCGGATAATTCAGTTCTTGGGTTTCATCGATCTCGTGCCTACCAGGTACTCCCGCTGTGTGATAATGCCCAAAATAGCGGTGATTTTCCCTGATTCTTCTGATGATGTCACCTTCTTGAATTTGCATGTGATAAATGTCAAAGAGGAGTTTAAAATGCTCAGATCCTAAGGCCACACAAAGATCAATGCCCCAATCTGAATGATCGCACATATAATCAGGGTGATCTTGTTGGTTAAATAGTTCCATCTGAATTACTACACCGTGTTTTTCGGCAAGCGGAAGGATTTTTTTTAGTCCAGTAACACAATGGGCCAATCCCTCTGTGTCCGACATACCATCTCTGTTTCCGCTGAAGCAAATTAAATTTGTATACCCGGCCTCAGCGACCAGTGGGATCATTTTGGTGTAATTTTCAATCAGCTGCTTGTGGTAGGTAGGATTATTCCATCCCTTGGTGAGACTTATCTCAGCTCCGTTACACATAGAGCAATGTATGTTGTATTTTTTCAAGAGAGGCCAGTGTTCTGGACCGACTAAATCGATGGCACCAACACCCATTTCAACCAATGAAGTCAACAATTCTTCCCAGGGCAAATCCCCAAAACACCACTGACAAACAGAGTGGTGGATTCGATTTTTTAAGGGTTCTCTTTGATTTATTTCAGGGGAAGAAGCCCATGATTTTGTGGAGATTAATGACGTGGCACCTAGAGCTGACAGTGCGGTTGATTGAAGGAAATTTCTTCTTTTCATAGGGGCTAAATTAGCTTGAAAATACAAATTAATTCAGGGTTAATCAAGGTTTAATTCGTATTTTTGCTCGCGTTGATCCTATTGCTTCACGCTTCATGCCACAAACAAAATACATCTTTGTCACCGGAGGAGTTACCTCCTCATTGGGAAAAGGAATTATTGCAGCCTCACTTGCTAAATTATTGCAAGCAAGAGGCTACAGAACGACTATACAAAAACTCGACCCCTATATCAATGTCGATCCAGGTACCCTGAATCCCTATGAGCACGGTGAATGTTATGTGACGGATGACGGAGCAGAAACGGACCTTGACCTGGGACACTACGAGAGATTTTTGAACGTCCCCACCTCTCAAGCCAATAATGTAACCACAGGCCGCATCTATCAATCCGTGATTGAAAAGGAGCGTAAAGGGGCTTTTTTAGGCAAAACAGTCCAGGTAATTCCCCACATCACCAACGAAATAAAGCACCGCATTCAGTTGTTGGGCCAAAGCGGTGATTTTGATGTAGTGATCACAGAAATAGGAGGTACAGTGGGTGATATCGAGTCATTGCCTTATATCGAATCTGTACGCCAATTGTTGTGGGAATTAGGTGATGACAACGCCATGGTCATCCACTTGACGTTAATCCCGTATTTGTCAGCTGC
>DFSJ01000042.1:51868-53973 GCA_002378585.1 Flavobacteriaceae bacterium UBA3440
GATGTTTTGGTATGCCGCACCGAACATGAAATATCTGATGAAATCAGGGGTAAATTGGCTTTGTTTTGCAACGTGCGCAAACAAGCGGTCATTCAATCCATTGATGCATCGACTATTTATGATGTGCCTTTGATGATGCAAAAAGAAGGTTTGGATCAGGTCGTCATGCAAAAACTTCATTTGGAAGACAAAGGGGCACCAGATTTAACTCAGTGGTCAGCCTTCTTGAAAAAACACAAAAACCCTAAAGATGAGATCCGCATCGGTCTCATTGGCAAATACGTGGAACTTCAAGATTCGTATAAATCAATTTTGGAGTCATTTATTCATGCTGGAGCACAAAATGAAGTAAAAGTCAAGGTGATTTCAATTCATTCGGAACACTTGACCGTGGATAATGTGCCTGAGCAACTCGAGGGCCTTCACGGTATTTTGGTAGCTCCTGGATTTGGGGAGCGAGGGATTGAGGGTAAAATAAAGGCAGTACAGTACGCTAGAGAACAAAAAATTCCATTCTTAGGAATTTGTTTGGGCATGCAGATGGCTGTCATAGAATACGCCCGAAATGTACTGGGCCTTACTCAGGCCAATTCTTTAGAGATGGATCCCAAAACGCCAGATCCAGTCATTCACTTGATGGAGGGACAGAAAAAAGTCACCCAAAAGGGAGGGACTATGCGCTTAGGAGCTTGGTCCTGTGATTTGAAGCCTGGGTCATTGGCCCATAAAATTTACGGTGTCTCTCAGATTACTGAACGCCATAGACATCGTTTCGAGTTCAACAACAAGTATTTAGCGGATATTCAATCACATGGAATGATTGCTTCAGGAACCAATACAGAAAACAATTTGGTAGAGGTAGTGGAAGTTCCCGAGCACCCTTGGTTTATTGGGGTTCAATACCACCCGGAGTACAAGAGTACTGTAGCTAATCCACACCCACTTTTTGTGGCATTTGTACAAGCAGCGTTGGTACACAAAAAACAAAGTAAATAGGATCCTATCCTGACCATCATTATGGAAGAAAAAAAATTAGACCTCAATTCAATCATCGGATTCGTACTTATTTTCGGAATACTGATTTATATGTTCTATATCAATCAGCCTACTCCGGAAGAATTGGCCGCACAGAAAGTCGAAGCTGCTTTGCAACAAGAGGCCGATGAAGCCGCTTCAAATACCCCGCAATTACCTTTAATCGCACCTGCAGTTGCCGATGATTTAGGGGTTCCAGCTATTGATTCATTGCCCAAAACCCCGGTTGTTTTAGACAATGAATTGCTTCATTTAGAAGTGAGTCCAATGGGTGGAATGGTCACTCTGGCTCAAATTAAAGCGTTTAAAACCTATGATTCCATACCTGTTTATTTGGTTAAGGATCAAAACGCCCAATTTTCTATTGGACTTACGGCCAAAAACAATTCGGTTATCCAGACCGCATCCCTGTACTTTCTTCCAGAAATCAGTCAAGATGCCGAGGGAAACCAACACTTGAAAATGACGGCTACACTGGGGGAAGGTGCATCAATCACCTACCACTATCAAGTGAAACCCAATGATTACCTGATTGATTTTCGGGTAGAAACAAGTGGTGTCGATCAAGTAGTTAACACGTCAATACCGGCGGAGTTGTCTTGGATTCAACAAGGTATTCGCCACTCAAAAAGCGTGGTGTATGAAAACAGGTATACCCGACTGACTTATCGCCACCAGGGGGATAAAATCAGTAAATTATCCGATAGTAGTGATGATGAAGAGCAAGTTGATCAGCTGCATTGGGCTTCCTATCGCCAACACTTTTTTAGCAGCATTTTGGCCTTTGAGGTTCCTGTAGAAAAGGCCTCAACGAGCAGTGTCAATCTGGTGAAGGAAGAAGACAAATCGGTGGCATTTACCAAAACCAACACCCTGAAAGTACCGTTGAATTTTCAATCAGGGTCGCTTAATACCCGTATGTTTTGGTTTTACGGGCCTACTGATGTAGCTGTTTTGGCTCAATATAAAGCCTTGGATTTAGAGTCCTCTATACCTTTTGGTTGGGGTATTTTTGGTTGGTTAAATCGATATGTATTTACCCCGATGTACACCTTCTTGAGCGATTATTT
>DFSJ01000042.1:54344-54595 GCA_002378585.1 Flavobacteriaceae bacterium UBA3440
ATGAAGGTGATTAAGCCTGAAATTACCGCCATCAATGAGCAACATAAAGACAATGCCATGAAACGCCAGCAGGAGACGATGAAACTCTATTCAAAAGCGGGAGTAAGTCCGACGAGTGGGTGTGTTCCTGCACTGCTTCAACTCCCCATTTTCTATGCGTTATTTATGTTTTTCCCCACATCATTTGTATTGAGACAAAAGTCTTTTTTGTGGGCGGATGATCTTTCCTCGTACGACACCATCGCGCAATT
>DFSJ01000074.1 GCA_002378585.1 Flavobacteriaceae bacterium UBA3440
CAGGGTCTATCATTTAGAACCCACCTTGCTCGATTGGTCAACGCCTTAATAGCAGAGGGCGCTAATGAGAAAGCGATAGGAATTTGTGATATCGCCATGAAGTATGTACCCCTACAACAATTTGGTTTTTACGCATTCGTTGAACCATTTATCGAGGGGTATTATCAAGCAGGCGCTCTTGAAAAAGGAGATAAACTCTACAGAGATCTAATCGCTCAATACCAAGATCATTTGGACTACTACGGGCAACTTCCGATCAAAGAACAGTCTAGAATGATACAAGATATCGTCGGTGATCTGGACAGTTACCGCACAGCCTTCGAGTTGTGGGCTACCTTCCATCCAGAGGATCAATGGGCCGAAGAATCAGCAACTTTCAGCAGCTATATCGAACGATTTAGTCATTTCTACAGTCAGGATGAAACCCCAGTAGATTTAGAAGACAGACCCACAGATACCTTGGGTCAATAAATCAAAAAGGCCGGAGCTGTGCTCCGGCCTTTTTGATATTAGTAACTTCCTAATTAGATATGTTCTTTGAGTTTGATGAGCAAGGTGTTGGCATCTTGTTCCCCACTCTGTCTCCAAAGCATTTCTCCTTGTTTATAGATCATCAGTGTCGGTAGGGTCTTGACGCGTAAAGCTTCACTGAGGACTTGATTCTTATCCACATCGATCTTGATCACCTTTCCTTTGTCACCCAAAGCTGCGGCTACGTGGTTAAGTACTTCGTGCATCTGCTGAGCAGACTCGCTCCACTCTGTGTAGAATTGCAACAGAACGGGAAAAGGCACGTCGATTAATTCTCCAAATTTTGACATAAACGGCTGATTAGCGGTTCAAAAGTAGTAAAAAAAAGTTTCTGGCAAGAAAATCAGAGCTAGGCGACAGTCTTCGTGCCTTTTTTCAAGACTATGGAGGTGATTTCAGGCCACATACCTACGCGACCGGGATAGCCAATAAATCCAAAACCTCGATTGACATTGATCCACTGACCCATCTCTTGATAAAGACCGGCCCAATAGGTATACCTCCACTGAACTGGACTCCACTTGATCCAACCCGGAATTTCTACCCCAAACTGCATCCCGTGGGTGTGTCCGCTTAGTGTCAGGTGGTAATGGGTGTCATCCTTCAGCACCACATCCTCCCAGTGTGATGGATCGTGAGACAGCAATACTTTAAAACCATCTTTAGGTACTTGGGCGCTGGCCAGGGCCAAATCGCCCTTTTTGATAAATCGTCCTCTGCCCCAATTTTCTACCCCAATAAGATGTATTTGTTGACCATTCTTCTCGATGACGCGGTGTTCATTGCGCAACAAATCAAAACCAATTTTTTCATGAGTATGGACTAAATCGGCAAAATTATCTGCTTTTTGTCGGTCACTTGACCACTCTATATAATCGCCGTAGTCGTGATTCCCCAAAATTGAATATTTGCCTACTGGCGCTGAAATCTGAGCGAAAACATCCACCCAAGGTTTCATCTCCACAGCGCTGTTATTGACCAGATCGCCAGTGAACACCACCAAATCAGCCTTTTCAGCATTGACCAGATCAACCCCGTAGGCTACCTTTTCCGGATCATCAAAACTACCCGAATGTATGTCCGATATCTGTGTTATTTTAAACCCATCAAATGCCTCGGGCAAATCGTCAAAATACAATTCATACCTCAACACCTTGTAGT
The DNA here is from genome assembly GCA_002378585.1 of Flavobacteriaceae bacterium UBA3440. GTDB lineage: Bacteria > Bacteroidota > Bacteroidia > Flavobacteriales > Flavobacteriaceae > MAG-120531. The sequence continues at coordinate 1,693 of DFSJ01000074.1, forward strand.
TGTACTTACCTTTGTACATTCCGTAAAGCAATGCGCCAAAAGGCAGAGAAGCTATGCCTAGAGCAAGCGCACTGATAAATTTTCTTCTACCGGGTAAAAGCGGAGCGGGATCTCCGATTACTTTGCGAAAACCTGCCACAACAAAACGAACCAAATCTTCAGACAACAAGACAGAGGTAGCTGTGATTTTAAAGACCATGACTGAAAGAAGTAATCCAAAGGCCCAACCCGTTATGGGGGTTACCCCAATCCTTGAGGTGACTCCTGAAGCAAATTGTGCTATAAAAAAGACCAAAACTCCACTCCAAGCAATAGAAATCAGCCACCATACCCAGGCTTTGGGCTGCAAAGTTTTCAGCGCCTGAAACGCATAAGCTCCAAAAAACGCGTAAAATGCAATAAATATAACCCAGCGCATCATCAAATTTTTGGCAAAGATAGGATGCTCGCAGACAATCGATCCTAAAGTTTTCTTAAGACCTCACAAACTTGTCTGATTTTTTCTGCCGAGGTATCGTATTGATATTGCTCTGCCATAAGGTTGGGAGAAATCAAAGGCACCTTGGGCGGTGACTCCAATACCTGTTCAGGTACTATGCCCGACAGATGGATGGCCCGAAAACCAGCTGATTTAAACCGCATAATTTGATCTGGTTTTACCCCAGATCCAGGCATCACCGTCATCTTTTTAGACTTGAGTTGCATGCGTTCCAAGGTAGCCAAACCCTCCATAGCTGTTGATGCCCCTCCAGACGAAAGTACCGTATCTATTCCTAGGTCTTCCAATAAAGACACTGCGGCAACAGGATCATCGACCCAGTCTATGGCTCTGTGAAAAGTGCATTTCATACCCTGAGCGGCATAAAGCAACTGACGCGTGCGCACTTGGTCGATTTTAGTGTCTTTAGTCAGTACCCCAAAAACAACCCCTTCAAATCCCAGGCTTCTGCACAGTGAAATATCCGAAATCATGGACGCAAATTCATGGTGCGTATAGGTGAAATCCCCCATTCTGGGTCGGATTAACACATGGATCGGAATCCTCAGTAGTCTGCGTACTTGCTCCATCACTCCAAATGAGGGTGTTACCCCCCCCACGCCTATCGCCGAGCACAACTCGATCCGTTGAACACCAGCTTGCTGAGCTGTCAAAGCCGAGGCAATGGTGTGGGCACAAACTTCAACCTCCATAGTCGATTCTTTTTACAAAGAAACAAAAAAACAAAACCCCAAAACCCTTGACCTTTCACCGAACAAAATCATGGGGTAAGCCGATATTCTTTTGTAGATTTACCCCTGAAATTGACGTTATGACTCCCAAAAAAAGACTCTTTTTGCTCGACGCCTACGCCCTTATTTTTCGAGGGTATTACGCGATGATTAAAAGCCCCCGTATTCACTCTAATGGCATGGAAACCTCCGCCATTTATGGATTTGTGAATTCTTTATTCGATGTGATCAACCGAGAAAAACCAGATCATTTGGCGGTTTGTTTCGACAAAGGAGGTAGTCATGAGCGCACGGCCGCATTTGAAGCCTATAAAGCCAATAGATCTGAAACTCCAGAAGCCATAAAAATAGCCGTTCCTTACATCCACCAAATTCTTGAGGCCATGCACATTCCCATCGTGGAGCAAGAAGGGATGGAAGCGGATGATTTAATTGGAACCTTGGCCAAACAGGCTGAAAAAGAAGGGTACCTGGTGTACATGGTGACCCCTGACAAAGACTTTGGGCAGTTGGTCAGCGAGCACATTCTGATGTATCGACCTGCGCGCATGGGCAATGGGATTGAAATTTGGGGTGTTCCAGAGGTCCAAGAACGTTTTGGCGTTCAGCGACCGGAACAGGTTATCGATTATTTAGGGATGATGGGCGATGCAAGCGACAATATTCCCGGCCTGCCTGGTGTGGGAGATAAGACGGCCAAGAAATTTATCGAGACCTATGGCAGCATGGAAAACTTATTGGCCCACGCCCATGAGTTAAAAGGTAAAATGCGTGAAAACATCGAGGGTGCTAAAGAGTTGGGTATGCTTTCAAAACAATTGGCTACCATCAACACCCAATGTGATGTTCGTTTTGACGCCCAAAACTTTGAACTATCCATACCCGACATGGACCGGGTTACCCAACTTTTTGAGTCCTTGGAATTCAGGCGACTAAAAACTCAGTTTGACCAACTATACCACAAATTAAACGGGACTGCCTCCCAGACAATTCCCGATACAAACAAAACGCCTGCCCCAACCAGCACGGCCCCCACTCTTCCAGGTCAAGGCCAATACTCCTTATTTGATGCACCAGCCCCTGCAACCCAGGGCGCTGAGCCCGCCACCAATTTCCAAAGGACTCATCTGGCGCAAACCACCCACCACTATCAGGTGATACAACCCGGCTTGGGATTAAAACTTTTGGTGGAAACACTATGCAAGCAACCGAGTGTTTGCTTTGATACCGAAACGACTTCACTCAACCCTATGGAGGCTGAATTGGTGGGGATATCCCTGAGCTGGGAAGCCCACAAAGCCTATTTTATTCCTCTAGGCCCTGATCCCGAGCAAATACAAGGCGCCTTGGAACAGTTAAAGCCATTTTTTGGGTCCACCCAGGTGGAAAAAATAGCCCATAACCTTAAGTATGACCTTAAGGTGCTTAAACGCTATGGCGTCGAAGTATCAGCGCCTTGGTATGACACCATGATTGCGCATTATTTGATCAATCCGGACATGAGGCACAACATGGATGTATTGGCCGAGACCTACCTCAACTATCAACCCATCAGCTACCAGGATCTTGTCGGCAAGGGAAAACAAGAACTACCGATCAGAGAAGTTGATCCCTCCTTGTTGGCGGACTATGCCTGTGAGGATGCAGACATAACGTATCAATTGGCAGAACTGTTCAAAAAGGAACTAGCTCAAGCTGAAAATACCTCCTTGATCGAGGAGTTAGAATTGCCGTTAATCGATGTTTTAGCAGACATGGAGCTTGCTGGAATAAGTCTGAATCAACAGTTCTTACACCAACTTTCTGTAGAACTGGAGAGAGACCTCAAAACACTGGAACAAGAAATCTATCAATGTGCGGGTTCAACCTTTAACATCGCCTCACCCAAACAATTGGGGGAAATTCTGTTTGAACAACTAAAATTGGTCGACAAACCAAAAAAGACAAAAACAGGTCAGTACGCCACCTCAGAAGAGGTGTTGTCTTATTTGGCAAAAGACCATGAAATTGTTCGTAAAGTACTTGAATACAGGGGATTGGCCAAGCTTAAAAGCACGTATATAGACGCTTTACCCACTCAGGTGGACAAAAAAACAAATCGAATTCATACTGAATACATGCAAGCGGTAGCCGCTACTGGAAGGTTGAGCAGCAATAATCCGAACCTGCAAAACATCCCCATCAGAACAGAACGAGGACGTGAAGTGCG
>DFSJ01000025.1:0-4262 GCA_002378585.1 Flavobacteriaceae bacterium UBA3440
GGGTGATGTTATTGTGGGACTCGCCTCATTTGGACAGGCTACCTACGAAAGTCAATACAACGGCGGTATGGGCAGCAACGGACTTACCTCGGCCAGGCACGATGTCTTTGGACAAGGTCTCGCTCAAAAATATCCAGAGAGCTTTGATCCACAAGTACCCAGTGAACTTGTGTACAGCGGTAAAATGGGTTTGTTGGATCCTGTACAGGGCAGTCCGCTCAATGCAGGCCAGTTAGTGCTTTCACCCACTAGAACGTATGCACCGATTGTTAAAAAGGTATTGTCTCAACTTGATCGCTCTTCGATTCACGGAATTGTTCACTGCAGCGGTGGTGCGCAAACTAAGGTGTTGCATTTTGTAAAGGGGGTTCACGTGATCAAGGATCAATTATTTGATGTGCCGCCATTGTTTCAGTTGATTCAGGAGCAATCAAAAACGGATTGGAAGGAAATGTACCAGGTGTTTAACTGTGGCCACCGACTAGAATTTTATGTGCCGGAACACCAAGCTCAGGCCATTATTGATATTTCAAAAAGCTTTGGCGTAGACGCCCAAGTGATTGGACGCGTGACTGAAGCGCCTCAGGCAAAAGTAAGTATACACAGTCCCTACGGACAATTTGACTACAGCGCATAGGCGCCAAAAATTATGATATTACAACAACTACAGGCCGTCAAACAGCGGTTTGACGAATTGTCAGACCTCATCATTCAACCCGATATCATTTCGGACCAGAAGCGGTATATCGAAATCAATAAGGAGTACAAGGACATGAAAGCGGTGATGGAAAAGCGCGCTGAGTATCTTCAGCTGCTGGACTATCAAAAAGAAGCTGAGGAAATTTTAGCGGATGGAAGCGATGCTGAAATGGTAGAAATGGCCAAGTTTCAATTGGAAGAAGCCAAATCTGGGATTCCTCAATTGGAGCAAGACATCAAATTGCTTTTGGTGCCTAAAGATCCGGAAGATGCCAAGAATGTGGTAGTGGAGATTCGCGCGGGAACGGGTGGTGATGAAGCGAGTATATTTGCCGGTGATCTGTTTCGCATGTATACCAAGTTTTGTGAATCCAAAGGATGGAAGACCAATGTGATTGACCTCAGCGAGGGCACCAGTGGTGGATACAAAGAAATTCAGTTTGAAGTCATGGGTGAGGATGTATACGGCACCCTCAAATTTGAGGCTGGAGTTCACCGCGTACAGCGCGTTCCTCAAACTGAGACACAAGGTCGTGTACATACGTCCGCAGCAACGGTCATGGTATTGCCCGAGGCAGAGGAGTTTGATGTACACATAGACCCCAAAGATGTGCGTATTGACTTTTTCTGTTCTTCAGGCCCAGGAGGTCAGTCGGTAAACACCACCTATTCAGCGGTTCGTTTAACCCACTTACCCACTGGCCTAGTGGCTCAGTGTCAGGATGAAAAATCACAGCACAAAAATAAAGACAAAGCATTTAGGGTATTGCGCTCCAGGCTGTACGATATGGAACTCGCCAAACGCCAAGAGGAAGATGCTGCCAAACGAAACTCTCAGGTCAGCAGTGGAGATCGATCTGCTAAAATTCGCACCTATAATTATCCACAGGGTAGGGTGACGGACCACCGCATAAATTTGACTTTATACGACTTACCCAACATCATGAATGGTGATGTAGGACGCGTTATGGAGGAATTAAAGATGGTAGACAATACAGAACGACTTAAAGCTCAAGCAGATGTCTTCTAATACCTTTCATAACTATCCCGCGGAACAAAAAAAGCTCACCGCGTCGATCAGACAAAAAAAGTCGTTTTTGTGTGTGGGCTTAGATGTGGATTTGGATAAAATTCCACCTCATCTACTGAGGGAGGAAGACCCTATTTTTGCCTTTAATAAAGCCATTATTGACGCCACACATCCCTACGCAGTAGCCTACAAACCCAATACGGCATTTTATGAGGCGTATGGAGCTGCTGGTTGGCAATCCTTGGAAAAGACAGTGCGGTATATTCAGTCGATAGATCCAACTCTTTTTACTATTGCGGACGCCAAGCGCGGAGATATAGGAACTACGGCTGATCGTTATGCTCAAGCATTTTTTCACGCCCTGGATTTTGACTCTGTCACTGTGGCCCCTTACATGGGCAGGGATTCTATAGAACCATTTCTGTCACATGCTGGGAAAACAACTATTTTGTTGGGTCTTACATCCAATCCAGGATCGGCAGATTTTGAAACCATAAGTGTCGGCGATCACCCTATGTATCAAGAAGTGATGCAAAAGGCATTGACCTACAAAAATAGTGAACGATTAATGTTTGTCGTCGGGGCTACACAAACCCAATACTTAGCCGCTATTAGGCAGATATTGCCTCATCACTTTTTCTTAGTACCCGGTGTGGGCGCTCAAGGAGGAAGTTTATCAGAAGTGTGCCGATATGGGCTTAATCCAGCGGTAGGTTTATTAGTCAATGCTTCCCGAGCGATTATATACGCAGGTGAGGGGGTTGATTTTGCTCAGGCTGCCCGAGCGGCTGCTCAATCGCTTCAAATAGAAATGGCGGAGGCACTAGACGTGTATTTTAAGTCATAGGGCCGTAAATAAGCAAAGCCAACATCGCTGCTGGCCCTGCCTACTCACTCAAAAAAAACTAAACTATCCAGATGTAATGATCTAGATATGTCATGAAGTAATCGCGTTATACTTTAACAACGCGCTGTATTTCAATTTATTGTGTGAGTAAGTGATTTATTTTGTGAGCTGACGTGCCCAGGTGCGGTACATCCTTTTAAATGTCAAGGTTTCTCGTTTAACGAGTCGCACATAATCTATGTCTGGGGCTTTGTCGTTCTCTAGCCCTCTGCAATAGGAGAGCAAATTTTTAATTAACGATTGGATATAAGCCAAGTGGGATTTTTGATCTATCTGGGTAGCATGGATCAATCTTTTTATCGACTCACTAAGTTGTGCGCAATCAGTTCTTAGATCGATGGCAATGTGCTGTCTCAGGCTTAGTGAACGGTAACCTATACTGTAATGCGCCTCTAATACTTCATCTACCAACAGGGCATGACCCATCCTTTGCAGTTCGTCTACTTTTAGGAAAATTCTTTGGGTGTATTTCTCAGCGTTCATTATTTCAAAATTACAAGGGAAACACTTATATTTACCTTTTTATTTAAGGATTTAACGCATATTTGTTTGATTAAATTAGGAGATATCCGCTATTTTTTATGATTTCCAAACTTGATGAAAAAGACTGGGTAATTCTAAATCACTTACAGCGAAATGCCAGGTTGTCGCTGACTGAATTATCGCGTACTGCGGGGCTTTCTGCCCCCACGGTGAGCGACCGCATCGCTAAAATGGAACAAGAGGAAGTGCTCACAGGCTATCAAGCATCGGTTTCCTACATAAAAGCAGGTTATCAGCTAAAAGCCATGGTGATGCTACGCGTATTCATGGGTAAACTACCTCCGTTTCTTGAGGTAGTTAAAAGTTTCCCCGAAGTCCTAAACTGCTACCGCATCACAGGAAATGAAAACATCATCATGGAAGTGGTGTTGGAAGACCAGTTTCACCTGGAAAGATTTATCGATAAAATGATCAAATATGGAGAGACGCGTACCCATATCATTCTTTCTGAGGTAGTATCCAATGCCCCCATACAACCCAAAACTAAGTCGAGATGAAGCGAATATTGATTTTATGGGTGACATGTACCCTGATTTCATGTGGAGAAAAAAAGTACCACGATGAGAAACTAGTCCCGATAGCTCAGGTTTCTGACAGTTTATTGCAAGCTGCGATGAAGTATCAACTCAATTTAGATCGGGAGTTTATGGAGGCCACACAAACACCTTTAATCGAAAAGGATCGAGTTGATTTTGATGGGCTGGACTATTTTCCCTTGAATCCTGATTTGATTGTGAAGGCGGCGCTTGTGCGAACTCCACAAACCTTGCCGTTTATGATGCCCACGACCACCGAACGCATGACCGAAGAGCGAATCTATGGCCAATTGCTGTTTTCATTAAATGGGACGGATTATCGGCTTCCAGTGTATCAGAGCAGTGAATTGATGAATACGGAGCAGTACAGCGATTATTTATTTCTGCCGTTCACCGACCTCACTAATGGCCAAGAAACCTATATCGGTGGTCGGTATTTGGATTTGCGCATACCTCAAGGAGACGAAATCATAATCGATTTTAATCGGGCTTATAACCCTTATTGCGCCTATAACAAAAAGTATTCTTGTCCCATTGTGCCCCCGGC
>DFSJ01000025.1:4642-6694 GCA_002378585.1 Flavobacteriaceae bacterium UBA3440
ATGATTTGATTTGGTTTAGAATGCGTAGATGGCGGCCAGAACAAAAGAACTCAAACTCTTGTTGGCGGCTAAACTGTTATTTAAGAATACAGGTTGGGAAGCACTGTCCAGTCGGAGTTCTGGTTTAATGATCAGGTTGCCAATTTGTGAGCTACCAGTTAAAGTAAGTGCCAAAACGGAGGTGTCTTCAGCTTCTCCACCTATGGCGCCAAAGGCGCCGCTTTCTGCAAAGTATTCACCCCTAAGTCCTAATGTGAACGTCTCAGACGTTTTGAACTGTGGATATAAGGCAACACCAGAGAAACCTGTTCCGTCATTGTCGTAACTGGCTGCGTTAATGCCTAAATAAACAGATTCGCTGAGGTCAAATCCCCCGGTATAGTCAATTTCAAATCCTCCGTTGTCTGAAAGCAGGTTGATGTATTGGCCTTTGTACCCCAATTGAGCACCCCAAGCATAGGTGTTGGTCGGGTTGTATTCGGTCAAGTCAGTGGGGTTGAGTACCGCTAACATAGCGCTGAAATCTCCGCCTAGATCAAAATTGGCCTTTAAACCAGTATGGCTAAATGGGCCATAAGAAAAGAGGTATGAAGTGCTGTAGTTGACGTTTACCGCGGGTGAAATCACTTCATAGCCCAAGAAGGTATTGAAATTACCTAAGGTTAGCGTGACCGCATCGCTCACTTTCCAGTAAGCGTACAATTGGTTGACGATATTTCCTGTGGCGCTGTTCATCGGAGAGTTGAAAATTGCGTCTGTTCCTCTGGGGCCAAATGCTAGATCAGCGACAAATCCTACTTTTTCCTCCTCGTATCCCAATACTATGTTGGCCATTCCAAGCGAAAATCCGTTGAGGTTGGCAAATGAGCTGCCAGGTGCTTGTGCATTTTCACCGCTGTTGGGTGCATTGAGGTTGTTTCTGAAATAGGTATCAATAGTTCCGCTCAAGGATAAAGCGGGTTTTTCTTCCTGTGCTGATGACAAAGCGGTTGCTGAGATACATGCGGCAAAGAATATTTTTTTAGCGATCTTTGAAAAGTGTACTGAGGTCATGTTTATTTGTTTAGCGTGAGTGTTAAATGATATACTTTCTGAGGTACCCCGCGGAGTGTACTGCCATACACTCCGCATTTTTTTTATGGGCACATCAATAATTTAATGTTGGTTCATTCTGAAATCAGAATAAGCATCCATACCGTGTTCGTGTAGGTCAAGACCTTCCAGTTCTTCTTGTTTTGACACGCGTAGACCGATGGTTTTCTTCAGGGTAATCAAAATGATCCAAGCGGAAGCGACACAGAAGGCGCCTACAATACCTACACCGGTCAGTTGGTAGATGAATTGATCAACTCCAGCTTTGGCCCCAAAAAGCCCTACGGCTAGTGTGCCAAAAATGCCGCAAATCAAGTGAACAGCTACTGCACCCACTGGATCATCCAATCTTAGTCGGTCAACTAGCGCAACGGCCACGACGATGATCGCTCCGGCAATCAGCCCAATAATCACCGCGTCATTGGGGGACATTTGGTCCGCTCCCGCAGTGATTCCGACTAAACCGCCTAATATACCGTTGAGGAACATGGTCAAGTCGTAATTTTTGTAGCGTATAGCTGAAAGGATAAAGGCGCCAAATCCGCCAGCTGCTGCAGCCAATGAAGTGGTAACCAATACCAGTGAGGTGGCACCTGGATCTGCAGAGAGCACGGAGCCTCCGTTAAAGCCAAACCAACCCAACCAAAGAATTAATACCCCAGCAGTAGCCAAAGGAATATTGTGTCCAGGAATAGCGTTTATTTTTCCGTCGGCACCAAATTTTCCGATGCGTGGGCCCAGTAAAAAGATAGCGATCAGTGCCGCCCACCCACCGACGGAGTGTACTAGAGTAGATCCAGCGAAATCATAAAAGCCTCCGTTTTCTCCACCTAATGTGGTCAAAAATCCGCCGCCCCATTGCCATGAACCTACAATGGGATATACAATACCCACATAGATAATGGTAAAGATCATAAAGGCGCCGAGTTTTACGCGTTCAGCAACAGCACCAGACACAAT
>DFSJ01000025.1:7022-7675 GCA_002378585.1 Flavobacteriaceae bacterium UBA3440
TAGCCACCCGAGGCGTAATCTGGGGTAAGTCCGTTTTCTGGAAGTGGCAAGCCAAATCCAGCAAATCCAAGATAACCGTTAAAGTCACCAGGATACATCAAGTTAAATCCAGCTACGTAATAGAGCAGAAGGCCGGCACAAATAATAAAAATGTTTTTGAAAAGAATGTTGATGGTGTTTTTTTGGCGGGTCAAACCGATTTCCAGGAAGGAAAATCCTAAGTGCATAAAAAACACTAAGGCGGTTGAGACCATCATCCAAATATTGTTGGCGGTAAATAAAGCGGTGTCCATAATCTATCTGTGTTGGCGTGTTAGTTTATTCCGGCGTGGCCGTTTTCTCGGGTTCTAATTCTGTAGGCTTCTTGAATCTCAGAGACAAATATTTTTCCATCTCCTACATTGCCTGTTTGGGCTGCATTGAGTATGGTTTCAATAGTGCGCTCTAAAAAATCATCAGACACCACAATAGTGAGGTATCTTCTCTGTATGTCAGAAGTGCTGTACGAGATCCCTCGGTATACGTGGCCCTCTTTTTCATTTCCGACTCCAGTAACATCCCAGTAGCTAAAGAAGTTTACTTCGATGCTGTGTAGCGCATCCTTGACTTCGTCAAATTTGGATTTGCGGATAATTGCTTCGATTTTTTTCATG
>DFSJ01000035.1:0-9937 GCA_002378585.1 Flavobacteriaceae bacterium UBA3440
ACCCGCTGTTGGGATTAACCATCCGAAATTATGATTAAATGTCTATGAAAAAACAAACATTGGCCCTCTGGGCATTAGCTATTGGTCTATTGACCAGTTGTAGTTCAAGCAAACGACCAGACCTTGGCGACGGATTATTTGCCGAGATCAACACCTCTATGGGTACCGTGATTTTTGCCCTAGAACAAGAAAAAACACCGGTGACTGTAGCGAGTTTTGTCAGTCTAGCGGAAGGGGACAATCCTTATGTTTCGGAGACCTATAAAAACAAAAAGTTTTATGACGGTTTAACGTTCCACCGAGTAGCCTTATTGGGTGCCAACTTCATCATTCAAGGGGGTGACCCTGAGGGTACCGGCATGGGAGGCCCAGGATACCAATTCAAAGATGAAATTGATGCCACACTTTCACACAATGACAAGGGAATCCTCTCTATGGCCAATGCTGGAGCGGGAACCAACGGAAGCCAATTTTTTATCACTGCCGGGGAAACCGCTTTTTTAGATGGCCGTCATACAGTATTTGGAAAAGCCGTGGAAGGATTGGCCGTTGTTGATTCTATGGCCCTAGTCAAAAGAGACCCTTCAGATAAACCTGTCAGCCCTTTGGTACTCAAGTCTGTCGTCATCCACCGCAATGGTAAAGCAGCAAAATCGTTTGATGCCGTAACCGTACTAAAAAATTATTTCGACGGAATCAAAGAGCAAGAAGCTGCTTTACAAAAAGCCAAAGAAATACTCAGTGCTGAATTTAAATCCCAAAAATCCTCGGCTCTAGTCACAGACAGTGGATTAGGGGTTGTTGTGCTTCAAGAAGGTGAAGGACCCGTTCCAGCTGAAGGTAGCTTTGCCAAAGTTTTATACGCAGGGTATTTTGAAGATGGTGGCGTGTTTGACACTAATATGGAGGAGATAGCTACCAAGTTGGGGACTTTTGATGCTCAGAGAAAAGAAATGGGTGGATACAATCCAATACCTATGCCCTACTCTCAGGATGCTCGATTAATCAGTGGCTTTAAAGAGGCCTTGTTGCGCATGAAAGTCGGTGACAAAATAAGGGTTTTTGTCCCACCTCATTTAGGCTATGGAGAAGCTGGTGCCGGAAATGTGATTCCACCAAGTGCCAATCTCGTATTTGATCTCGAAATTACCGGCGTCGAAAAATAAAACCCAAAACCTCCTAAATGGAGGTTTTTTTTTGGTCTTCCACCAGGACGTCAATTTATTGCTATATTTAGGATGCTAAATTAAAACATATGAAAAATAATGCCATGCGTTGGGCCATACTACTGCTTATGGTTCAGTGGGTCCAAGCTCAAGAGTATTTTCCAAAAAATGATGGAGTATTGGTCAAAAAAGATCTGTACCAAGTCTTTACTGAGGCCACGGTGCATCAAAACAGCGTCGACCTATTGGAAAACGCCACGATTGTAGTCAAAGATGGCCAGATAGTTTCCGTGGGTAAAAACATAGTTTACCCCAAAAATTCAGTGATTACCTCTTTGCGTGGGATGCATGTTTATCCCGCATTTATCGATGTCCACAGCAGCTTTGGCATAAAAAAACCGGTGGGTCAAACTAGAGGTCGCTCCACCCAATACGAACCTTCAAGAGAAGGTTTCTACTGGAATGACCACATCAGACCAGAACAGAGCGGAATTGAATCATTTAATTTTGATGCCTCTGCTGCAGAAAAACTCAGGGCAGCAGGATTTGGGTTGGTGAACACCCACCTCGCAGATGGATTGGCCAGAGGAACTGGCGCACTAATTGCCCTTAGCGACAAAAGTTCTAACGCGACTCGGGTTTTGTCACCAAAATCCGCCCAATATTTCTCTTTAACTAGGAGCCAGCAAACGCAACAATCCTATCCATCTTCTGCCATGGGATCTATGGCATTGATGAGACAGTTCTTCTCTGATGCCCAGTGGTATGCCAACGGAGGTAGTAAAACCAAGGATCGATCATTGGAGGCTTACAACGACAACAGTCGCTTGCCGCATATTTTTGAAGCGGGTGATCTAGATGCTGTGGTCAATGCAGACCAAATTGGCGATCAGTTTGGTAAAAAAATGGCTATTGTCGGTGGTCACAACGCCTACGAGGACATAGAGCGTGTCAAAAAAACGGGGGCAACACTCATCGTACCTGTTGATTTCCCCTCGGCTTATGATGTTTCAGACCCCCTTATGGCTTCTTTTATCACACTTTCTGACATGAAATCATGGAACCAAGCACCGAGCAACCTTGCCGTCTTGGATCGAGCAAAAGTGCCATTTGCCATTACCACACACGGATTGAAAAATCCAGGAGACCTGCTCAAAAACGTTCGCACAGCCATTGATTATGGACTCAGTGAGACCCAAGCATTGGCGGCACTGACTACTGTCCCCGCTCAAATACTGGGTCAAGCCAACAAACTAGGGCAAATCAAGCCAGGATTTTATGCCAACTTTACGGTGACTAATGGCTCTATCTTTGATGAAAAAACGACCATTCATGAACTTTGGATCATGGGAGAACCCCATGTAGTGAATTCCAAAGACCTCGTTGATGTGCGTGGGGATTACACCCTTGAATTTAAATCGGCTACCTATAAATTAGTCTTCGGTGGGAGCATCGAAAAACCGAGTATTCAAGTGACTAAAGACAGTCTGAAGTTAACAGGCAAAGTAGAGCGTGATGGGGCTTGGATGAAACTCCAACTCCACGATCAAGATCAAGGTGGATGGTTGCGTTTCAGCGGAAATGCATCACTGGTCAACGATCGCATCGCCTTAAGTACCGACCTAGACAACACACCGATTGCCTTGATGCGCACTACACCTTTTGAAGAAAAAGAAAAAAAAGAAAAGAAAAAGGAAATCAGAGCGATTGTCCCGGTTACTTATCCCAATGTAGGGTATGGATATACCCAAAGACCAACGGCAGAAACAGTACTCTTTAAAAATGCTACTGTTTGGACTTCAGAATCAAATGGGATTTTAACCGAAACAGATGTTTTGGTGAAAAATGGCAAGATTCTTCAAATTGGAAAAAACATTCCTGCGCAAGGAAAAGTAATCGATGCGACTGGAAAGCACTTGACTGCTGGAATTATTGATGAACACAGCCACATTGCGCTTAAATCAGTCAATGAAGGGGGACAAAACAGTACGGCCGAAGTCCGCATGAGTGATGTTGTCGATAGCAAGCACATGGGTATTTACCGAGATCTAGCCGGTGGAGTTACCTCAGCTCAGCTATTACATGGTTCTGCCAACCCAATTGGAGGCCAATCCGCTATAATTAAAATGAAATGGGGTGCGCCTGCTGAGGAAATGATTTACAGCAATAGTCCTAAGTACATAAAATTTGCCTTGGGAGAAAACGTAAAACAATCAAACTGGGATAGTGGTGGCAACAGATTCCCTCAATCAAGAATGGGTGTTGAACAAGTTTTTGTCAATTATTTCCAGAGAGCGAAAGAATACGATGAAATCAAAAAAGCAGGAAAACCCTACCGATACGACGAAGAAATGGAAGTATTGGGCGAAATTCTTCGAGGTGAGCGATACATCAGCTGTCACTCTTATGTTCAAAGTGAAATCAACATGATGATGAAGGTGGCCGAGCGATTTGGATTTAGAGTACAGACGTTTACACACATTCTCGAAGGTTACAAAGTGGCCGATAAAATGGCGGAACACGGGGTTGGCGGATCAACCTTTGGTGATTGGTGGGCATATAAAATGGAAGTTAAAGATGCTATTCCACACAATGCGGCGATCATGCAACGCGCTGGTGTCACTGTAGCGATTAATTCGGATGATGCAGAAATGTCTCGACGTCTCAATCAGGAGGCCGCCAAAACAGTAAAATACGGAGGAATGAGTGAGGAAGAAGCCTGGAAAATGGTGACTATCAATCCAGCCAAATTACTCCATTTAGATCAACGAGTGGGAAGCATTAAGGTAGGTAAAGACGCTGACCTAGTGCTTTGGAATGCGCATCCGTTGGCTGTTTATGCCATGGCCGAAAAAACAATGATTGAAGGCGCTATTTATTTCGACAGGGAAATGGATAAAAAATTGCGTCAACAAGTGTCTGATCAACGAGAGATGTTGATCCAACAAATGTTGGATGAAAAAAATCAAGGAAGACCTACACAGCTGAAGTCCTCTATAAAAACAGAAGAATTCCATTGCGATACCTTATAACATGAAAAAGATAAATCAAATAGCCCTAATCGGGGCACTGACTGCGATGTCTTGGAGCCTAATGGCGCAACAGACACCCGCCCCAAAACAAACCGAAGCTATTTCCATCGTAGGTGGCACAGCACACTTAGGCAATGGTCAAGTGATTCAACAAGCTACCCTAGTTTTTGAAAACGGTCAAATAATTGCTTTAGGCGGCCCAGAGACGCCCACTAAGGGGCAAGTAATTAGCGCCTCAGGCAAGCACATCTACCCCGGATTCATTACCATGGGCACCTCTCTTGGTTTGATTGAGGTAGACGCGGTAAAAGCTACAGATGATCAAAGTGATATTGGTGATATGATTCCCCATGTGCGCAGCATAATTGCTTACGACGCTGAATCAAAAGTAGTGGAGAGTATGAGGCCCAATGGAGTACTCATGTCTCAAGTTTCTCCCAAAGGTGGTATGATTTCAGGTAGTTCATCTGTGGTTCAACTGGACGCATGGAACTGGGAGGATGCCGCCGTCAAAACTGATGAAGGCATCCACATCAGCTGGCCTAATCCTATCGCCCAAGGAAGATGGTGGATGGGTGAAGATCCAGGTATGAAACCCAATAAAAACTATCCCCAACAAGTTGATCGCTTGATTCAATTTATTCAAGAAGCGAAAGCCTATCACCAAGGAGGATCAAGCTCGCGCAATGAACCATATGAAGCCCTAAAAGATTTATTATCCGGGATTGATGTGGCTTATGTTGAAGCGGATAGCGAGCGTCAAATTATCGATGCCGTAAGCAAACTTAAATCGGTGGGCATTCAAAAAATAGCCATCCTGGGGGGTAGAGAAGCCTACAAGGTGATCCCTATGCTGTTAGAAAATCAAGTTTCCGTCATTACTCAGGCCACACACCAATTGCCTTTTGATGCAGATGCTGATTATGACATGCCCTTTAAGCTTCCAAAAATTTTGGCTGATAGTGGATTAGTCGTAGCGATGCACAACATGAATGAAGCCAACCATCAAAACAGAAACCTTCCATTTTACGCTGGTCAGCTTATCGGTCAAGGGATGAATCCTGAGGAAGCTTTGCGATTGATCACTCAAAATCCAGCAAAAATCATGGGTATTGACCACCTTTATGGTACACTGGAGGTGGGTAAAAGCGCTACCTTATTTATATCCCAAGGAGACGCTTTGGATATGCGTACAAATCAAATTGAGCACGCATTTATCGATGGTAGACACATCTCTTTGGATACTCACCAAACTAAACTTTATCAGCGTTATTCTGGCAAATACCAGCAATAAAACAAGTCGATAATACTTCAAAGCACCCCAAAGTGGGTGCTTTTTTTAATTGATTACATGGAACATTACGACATTACGAGTACGTCAAACTCAAGAATCAAAGAGGTCATTGCGCTTCAAGAAAAATCCAAACTACGGAGTAAACAAGGTTTGGCAGTTATCGAAGGAAAAAGAGAGGTGTCTTTGGCGTGTATGGGACATATGGAGCTTACCTCTGTTTTCTATCAACCTGAGTTGATCTCACAGGATGAACTAACCCAGATCATCGGTAACCAAAAAGCAACAACCTACCAGGTGTCACCGGAAGTATACCAAAAGATGGCACATCGATCAACCACTGAGGGTGTAATCGCTTTGGGTAAACAAAAAAAACACCACATATCCCACATGCCCCCTTTAGGGAAGAATCCCTTAATTTTGGTCGCTGAAGGAATTGAAAAACCAGGAAATATTGGCGCGATGCTGCGCACAGCAGATGCTGCCGGAATTGACGCCGTTTTACTACCTGATATGCCCAGTGATTTATACAACCCGAATACCATAAGGGCTAGTTTGGGATGCGTGTTTACTCTACCAATTGCCACGGGTTCCTCTCAGGAAATCATCGACTTTTTACAAACCAATCATATAGCCATTTACAGCGCCACCCTTCAAGCTTCCATTCCGTATAGTCAATGGGATGCCACAGGACCCACAGCGATTGTGGTGGGATCAGAAGATCGAGGGGTCAGCGAACTCTTCAGAAAAAATAGCACACAAAATATCCTGATACCCATGCAAGGTGCCATGGACTCCATGAATGTATCCGTAGCCGCTGCCATACTCGTATTTGAGGCTAAACGTCAAAGAAATTTGGTATCTTTGAAGTAACCTCCTACCCTACTTATATGTCTTATGTCATCGACGAAATTGAAGAAAACAAAGCCATAGCTCGAGAATACAAAGAGCTACTCAGGATAAGTTATCAATCGCTTAATGATGAAGACAAAAAGCTTATACGCCTAGCTTTTGATACAGCCGTAGATGCGCATAATGGACAGCGAAGAAAATCAGGTGAGGCCTATATCTTTCATCCCATAGCGGTGGCAAAAATAGTAGCTTCTGAAATTGGATTAGACGCCACTTCGATCGCTGCTGCTTTGATGCATGATGTTGTGGAAGACACCAAATATACCAAGGATGATCTCGAACGTATGTTTGGACCCACGGTAGCCAAAATCGTAGACGGATTGACCAAAATCGCTCATCTAAGTCTCGATGCTGGCATCTCACATCAAGCAGAAAATTTTCGCAAAATGTTACTCACACTCAATGACGATGTGCGGGTAATCATTATAAAAATTGCTGATCGATACCACAATATGCTCACCATGGACTCCATGCCGGAGCATAAACAGTTAAAAATTGCCTCGGAAACACTGTTTATCTACGCACCACTAGCCCACAGAATTGGTCTGTACAACATCAAAACTGCCTTAGAAGATTTAAGTTTAAAATACACTGAACCGGATATCTACTATGAAATCCTAAGCAAAATAAAAGAAAGCAAAACAGAGCAAAATCAATACATAGAGGACTTCTCCAGCGTTTTAACCCAAGCATTGGACAAGGAAAAAATTAAATACCAAATCAAAGGAAGGCCTAAATCGATTTTTTCGATTCGCAAAAAAATGCAAAGTCAAGGAGTTCGTTATGAAGAAATCTACGACAAGTTTGCCATTCGAATTATTTACAAAGCCAAGCCCGAACAAGAGAAATTTTTGGCTTGGAAGATTTACTCCGTCGTCACCGACCACTACACGCCTAACCCTGTTAGACTCAGAGATTGGATTTCTTCCCCTAAAACTACCGGATATGAGGCCCTTCACATCACCGTGATGGGACCCAAAAATAGATGGGTTGAAGTGCAAATACGCTCTGAACGCATGCACGAAATTGCAGAAAAAGGATACGCCGCTCACTTTAAATACAAACACGGAGATCAAAAGGAAAAGGGTATTGACCTATGGCTTAATCGATTACAAGAAGCTCTTGAAAATGCCCATGGAAACGCTATTGACTTTGTTGAAGAATTCAAATTAAACCTTTACGCCAAAGAAATTTTTGTTTTCACGCCCAAAGGCGATTTGAAATCACTCCCTAAAAATGCTACACCTCTAGACTTTGCCTTTCATGTGCACACCGAAATAGGGATGAAAACTAGAGGCGCCAAAGTGAATGGCAAATTAGTCCCCCTAAACACCACCCTAAAGAGTGGAGATCAAGTTGAAATAATCACCTCAGAGTCCATAAAACCCAATCCAAACTGGGTCAACTACGCTACGACTGCTCGTGCCATTTCTCGAATCAAATCTGCCCTCAAAGAAGAACGCAGAACCATTGCCGAACAAGGCAAAGAAATACTCCGCAGAAAGCTCAGAACCCAAAAGATCAAATTGGATGAATCAATGGTCAACAAACTGGTGGTTTATTTCAAACTAAAAACCAGTCTTGATTTATTTTATCAGGTTGGCGTTGGAGTAATTGACAACCAAAAGCTCAAAGATTTTTCCTCTTCATATCACAATACCATTCTTCGATTTTTCAAGGAAAAAATTCGCAGAAAACCCAGCGCGCCGATGTTGGAAGATGAAGCGCCTCAGATATACGATACCCTGGTGTTTGGCAAAGAAGGTGATCGACTTGAATACACCCTATCCCCCTGTTGTAACCCTATCCCTGGCGATGATGTTTTTGGATTCATCACCATCAAAGACGGAATCAAAGTACACAAGAAGAACTGCCCTAATTCTGTAGCACTTCAAGCACAATACGCCTATAGAATCATTCAAGCACAATGGATCGACAGTGCCCAACAGGATTTCCCCGTAGACATCAAGTTAAGCGGGATAGATCATTTAGGACTAGTGAGCCAGATCACTCATGTGATTTCAAACACCATGAACGTCAACATGAAAAAAATATCGTTTTCCACTGAGGGGGGAACCTTTGAGGGAAGTATCCGTGTGGTGGTAGATAACAACGACACATTGGCCAAATTATTGAAACATCTCGGTCAGCTGAAGGGTATTGACAAAGTGGTTAGAATTTAAATTTTAAGCGTACATTTGTCGGGTAAAAATGCAAGCGAAAACCTCCAATAACGAGCCTCAACAAGAAATTGTCAAAAAAGTCTTTACGTCTTTTTTAGAGGAAAACGGACACCGAAAAACACCGGAGAGATACGCTATACTCCAAGAAATTTACGAGAATGATGGGCATTTTGATGTTGAGTCACTTTACCTCAAAATGAAAAATAAAAAGTATCGCGTCAGTCGAGCTACCTTATACAATACTATTGAGATATTATTGGAGTGCAAATTAGTGCGCCGTCACCTTTTTGGAAAAAATCAGGCTCAATACGAGAAATCGTATTTTGATCGACAGCACGACCACGTCATATTGACGGATACAGGGGAAGTGATTGAATTTTGTGACCCAAGAATACAAACGATAAAAAAAACCATCGAAGAGGTATTTAACATCAGTATTCAAAACCACTCGCTTTATTTTTACGGAACCAAGAACAACGAATCCAATAACCACGAATAAATAAGCTTAATGGCTGTAGATCTACTGCTCGGGCTCCAATGGGGCGATGAAGGAAAAGGGAAAATTGTCGATGTACTCACACAAGGGTACGATGTAATTGCGCGTTTTCAAGGAGGCCCAAATGCGGGACACACTCTAGAATTCGATGGCATCAAACACGTTTTGCACACTATACCTTCCGGTATTTTTCACAAAAACGCCCAAAATGTTGTGGGTAATGGTGTGGTGATCGACCCAGTAGTATTTCAAAAAGAGATTGAAAAACTAGCACCCTTCCATTTAGACTTAACCAAAATCCTATTCATCTCCAGAAAAGCTCACTTAATTCTTCCCACACATAGACTGTTGGATGCGGCTTCGGAAGCGGCTAAAGGGAAAGCAAAAATCGGTTCGACGCTTAAAGGGATTGGCCCGACCTACATGGACAAAACCGGTAGAAACGGTATGCGTGTGGGTGATTTAGAGTTCGATAACTGGAAAGAAAAGTACCGGGCGTTGGCTGAAAAACACCAAGCCATGATCGGGTTTTACAATGTGGAGCTTGAATACGATCTAAAAGAGCTTGAAAACGAATTTTTTAAAGCCGTAGAGGCACTAAAAAAATTGCCGTTTATCGATAGTGAGCAATTCATGCACGAAGCCCAAAAATCAGGTAAAAAAATATTGGCTGAAGGAGCACAAGGTTCCTTGTTGGATATTGATTTCGGGACCTATCCCTATGTAACCTCCTCAAATACTACGGCGGCTGGTGCATGCACTGGTCTAGGAGTATCTCCCAAATCAATTGGAAAAGTACTCGGTATATTTAAAGCGTATACTACTCGAGTAGGCAGCGGTCCTTTCCCTACTGAATT
>DFSJ01000035.1:10296-11486 GCA_002378585.1 Flavobacteriaceae bacterium UBA3440
AAGTATGCCATTCAAGTGAATGGAGTGACCGAACTGATCATGATGAAAGCTGATGTGCTGAGTGGGTTTGACACCATTAAGGTATGTCATGCGTATCAATACAGAGGTACTGAAATCACCCATTTCCCCTATACCCTAGAAGATGATGCAGTAATGCCCTTATACACCAGCTTCAAAGGTTGGAATCAAGATCTTACCGGGATGACCCAGGAAGGGGACTTACCCCAAGAATTGCTGGCCTATGTTCACTATCTAGAAAAAGAGTTGGAAGTACCCATCACCATGGTCTCTGTAGGTCCTGACCGAACCCAAACGATTGTCAGAGGATAGAACCTGATGAACAGATTGTTGCTACACCTTTTATGGATCTTTGGAGGATTCCAATTGCTTTGGGCACAATCATCGACCACTGAAAAACGCATTGAAGTCGTTTACGGGGCCAATTACGCCAAAAACGAAGCCTTATACCCAAGGGCTTCCTTGTTTCGCAAAGACAGTCAACGATTGCACTTTAGACACCGAGGAGCTGACCTATGGTGTGACACTGCCATATTATACCCTGTTGAAAATAAAATTAAAGCCTCCGGTCAGGTGATGCTTGTTCAAGGGGACAGCATCAGCATGGAAGCAGATCGCATTGACTATGATGGAGCTATTCAACTAGCTAAGGCAACTGGATCTGTGTTGTTGAAAAACAACACCATGACTTTAGTGTCCGAAGAGGTGTTTATGGACCGAGCTATACAGCAGGCCTACTACACCCAAGGGGGGGAAATCCAAGATACTCAAAATACACTGACCTCCAAAAAAGGAAGACTCTTTATGGATCGCGATCAATACGAGTTTTCTGAAAAAGTGCATATCCAGCACCCTGACTATCAAGTTGATGCTGAAAAAATGGACTATTGGACCAGCACTAAGGAGGTGTATTTTCACGGCCCCTCCAGAATTCAAGGTAAAGACTATGATTTTTATTGCGAAAAAGGGTATTACAACAGCCTTATTGAACGAGGGCATGGAACAAAAAACACCAAAATATGGTATAACCAAAGAGAAATATTTGGCGACAGCATCTATTTCGATAAAGCGAAAAGTTTTGCTTCAGCTACCCAAAATATCACCGTACTCGACACCGTAAACAAAAACACGATAAAGGCTCACTACGCAGAGGTATACAAGGAGAAAGACTC
>DFSJ01000035.1:11781-23896 GCA_002378585.1 Flavobacteriaceae bacterium UBA3440
CACGGTGACCAACTTATGGTGACAGGACCTGAAAACGAACGAATCATGCGAGCGTTTAAAGACGCGCGATTTTTTAAGAATGGATTAAGTGGCCGCAGTGATTCTATTCACTACTCGCAAAAATCAGGAATCACGCAACTCATTCGGCAACCAATCGTTTGGAATGGAAACACCCAATTGACCGGCGACAGTATCCACATTAAGGCTCATCCGGTAACCAATGACCTGGATTCGCTCAAGGTGATAGGGAATGCATTTGTTGCCTCATTAGACTCTATTTCAAACACAGGTTACAACCAAGCTAAAGGCAAAAAATTGAATGGGAGATTCATCAACAATACCTTGGATCGCATACAGTTACTTCAAAACACAGAGGTAATTTATTACGTATACGACGATGACCAAGAACTATTGGGCATTGACAAAACAGTTTGCTCCGAGGTTTGGATGTATCTTAAAGACAATGAATTGGAGGATATTAAATTCATCACCTCACCTGATGGGACCGTTACTCCAGAAAAAGAATTTTTAGAAGAGGATAAAAAACTGGAAGGATTTCAATGGTTTGGATCACTTCAGATGAAAAAACCGGAGGATATATTTGATATTTCTGATCTACAATGGGACCAGCCAAAGACCAAAAAAGGATGAAAGAGGATTTTCTGAGGTATCAAGCCCAAACTACCCCCCACCCTTTAGGCATGGTGGTTTCCAAAGCCAAAGGAAGCTACATCTATGACGCTGATGGTAAACCTCATTTGGATTTTGTGGCCGGTGTGTCTGCCTGTACCCTGGGACACTGTGCGCCAGAGGTAGTTACCGCTATTGAAAATCAGGTTCAACAGTATATGCACGTGATGGTTTATGGCGAATACGCCCAAGGTCCAGCCGTGGAGTATTGTGCGCTTTTGGCCCAACAACTCCCCAAACCTCTTGAAACCACTTATTTAGTTAATTCCGGCACTGAAGCCATCGAAGCCTCCATAAAACTAGCGAGAAGGGTTACTGGGCGAAAAAAAATAATAGGCGCCTACGAAGCCTATCACGGCAATACCCTGGGCAGCATGAGCCTTATGGGGATGCAAGAGCAGAGAAAACCTTTTGAGCCCTTGTTGGCAGACGTTGATTTTATCCGATTTAACGAATTTGAAGACCTGAGTAAAATTGATGACCATACCGCAGGGGTCATAGTGGAATCTATACAGGGTGGGGCTGGATTTATTGTTCCGCTGCCTGGATACCTTAAGGCGCTACAAGACAGATGCCATCAAGTAGGGGCACTCCTTATTTTGGATGAGATTCAACCTGGATTCGGCAGAACGGGCAGCCTGTTTGCTTTTCAACAGCATGATTGTGTCCCTGATGTATTGGCCATAGGCAAAGGGATGGCTTCAGGCTTACCTTGTGGAGCCATCGTGGCTTCAAAAAGTCATATGGACTTGCTGAGTGATCGACCAAAGCTTGGGCACATTACTACCTTTGGAGGAAATCCGGTGGTGGCTGCAGCGGCATTGGCTACCTTAAACGTATTGATTCACAGCTCATTGATGAGTGATGTCAAGTCAAAAGAACTGAGCTTTAGGCAAAAACTGAAACATCCTTTGATTCAAGAGATTAGAGGTGTTGGCTTAATGTTGGCTTTAATTATGCCAGAGCCAGAAATAGCCAATTACTTGGTACTTGAAGCGGCCAAAAATCAACTCATTCTCTTTTGGTTGCTCATCGAAAAAAGAGCCGTCAGAATCACTCCACCACTCACGATATCCGAACAGGAAATCGCCTTGGGCTGCCAAATGATCTGTTCCATTCTCGACAGATATGACCCCGCCCATGTTAACTAATTTGTTGATAACATAGCTATTAAAACACCTTGCCCTGGGCGCTAATTGGGCTACATTTATAACAATAGGAATCCAAAAGCGTATTATGGCCATAGATCCTGAAGAACGTCCCGGAAAACCGATCGCCAGGTTTGAATCAATGCTCAAGACAGACGATGTCTATTTTTTTGACGCCGAGGACTTTGAGGATATCATCCACCATTACTTGAATCAAGGTAAAGTACGTCTAGCGAAAAAAGCGATTCAACTCAGCTTAGATCAACATCCCAACACCACCCCGCTTAAATTGTTAGAAGTCGAGGTCATGGTATTTGAAAATCGACTAGAGGAGGCAGTAAGACAACTCAATCAGATAGAAGAAGTGGACGGTACTAATGAAGAGGTGTACATTCAAAGAGCCAATATCTATTCGAAAAAAGACGAACATCCAAAAGCGATTGAATACCTAAAAAAAGCATTGGAAATTGCTCCTGATCAGATGGATATTTACGCCCTAATGGGTATGGAATATTTGTTTCTAGACGATTTTGAACAAGCTAAAAATTGCTTTATTCAGTGCGTTGAAGATGATCCTGAAGACTACGCTTCACTGTATAATGTAGTTTACTGCTATGAATTCCTCGAAGATTACGAAGGGGCTATTCAATTTCTCAACGACTATCTAGAACAGAACCCGTATTGCGAAGTGGCTTGGCATCAATTAGGCAAGCAATACGTTGAAAAATCAATGTATAAAGAGGCCTTAACTGCCTTTGATTTTGCCATTATATCAGACGACACCTTTACAGGGGCCTATTTTGAAAAAGCTATGGTCTTGGAGAAACTAAAGCGCTACAATGAGGCTATAGAAAATTACCAAACCACTTTAGATTTGGGCGAGCCCAGTGCGCAAACATACCTCAGACTAGGTCAATGTCATGAGGCTTTGGGACTTTATGCGCAAACGGAGGAATACTTTGGTCTAGCTGTCAGTGAAGACCCCCTACTTGAACGCGCATGGCTATCAATAGCACAGTATCACCTCACCCAAAACGCTTCGGGAGTTGCTTTGGATTGGATCCAAAAAGCGCTTCAAATCGATGATGAAAATCCACATTATTGGGAAACATGTGCCATGATTTACGCCTCGATGGACATGCATTTTGAAGCTGATTTTGCCTGCAAACAATCCGTAGCATTTGGCGGCCAACGCATTGAATTATGGCTGCTGTGGGCACATACTGTCTGGTCGCTTGAAGATCCTCAGGGGTGTATTTTAGTTTTGGAGGAAGCTTTAGTGCTGTATGACAACCATCCAGAACTAAATCTCAGGATGGCCGTGGCACAACACGCAGTACAAAACCTGAGCCAAGCTTCTTTCTACCTGGAAAAAGCGGGAAAAGATTCAAGTATGCTAGCACTAGCCCAAACAGCTTTTCCTTATTTTTGGACGAGTCAATGGACGCAGACACACTGGCTTGGCCATTAAATTAAATCATGGAAAATACAAGAAAACCAATAGATTACCTATGGATAGTCCTTAAAGGTATGGCCATGGGTGCTGCAGACGTGGTACCTGGTGTATCGGGAGGCACGATCGCCTTTATTTCTGGCATCTATCAAGAATTGGTCGAAACCATAGCCAGACTTAGGCCCAGTTTGTTGCTCGTATTAAAAAATGAGGGGATTAAGGCGTTTTGGAAGGCCTCTAACGCCTCTTTCCTACTCGCCTTGCTCAGCGGTATTGCCTTGAGTATTGCTTCACTAGCGAAAGGCATAAGCTGGTTGCTTGAACACCAACCCATATTGGTTTGGTCCTTCTTTTTCGGTTTGATGTTGGCTAGTTGTTGGCACATTTACCGCTCTGTCGGTCTGTGGAAAACAAGCCTCTACCTATGGCTGTTTTTGGGAACCATCATGGCAGGAAGCATCAATTTTTTGCCTGAAGGAGCTGCTAGTAGCTCAATGCTCTATTTATTTCTCTCTGGAGCCTTGGCGAGCGTTGCCATGATCTTGCCTGGAATATCCGGTGCCTTTATTTTGGTGCTCCTAGGTAGTTATGCCACGGTACTTACCGGGGTACATGAACGAAACATAACCATTGTGGGTGTTGTTGGGCTAGGTGCTGTAACCGGTTTACTTTCATTTTCTTCGCTGCTCAAATGGATGTTAACTCGATTCCAACACCAAACACTTGCCGTACTGGTCGGTTTCATGTTAGGGGCACTACCCAAAATTTGGCCTTGGAAATATCCTTCAGATCGCGCTGTGGATGTACTAGCCCCCTGGAATTTTCCTCTAGAAAGTCAATGGCCAATGGCCCTATGCTTGATGTTACTCGGTATTTTCTTAATTTTAGGGTTAGAGCGTTTGGCCCAAAAGCCAGATGCTCCATAAAATGAAAGCACCTTCTGAGCTAAAATCGCATTTTCTCACTTTTTTAAAAGGCTTAACCATGGGTGCAGCCAACAAGGTTCCCGGTGTTTCTGGCGGAATTGTTGCGTTTGTTTGGGGGTTTTATGAACGATTTATCTCTTCGTTAAAAAAAATGGATCTACATGCTTTTACTCTTTTAAGGCATGGGAAATTCAGGGAATTTAAGCAGTATACTGATTTTGTCTTTTTAGGCTATTTGGTCATGGGCATGGTATTCAGCTATTTCAGCGTCTCCAAAATCTTGGATTACTTTCTAAAAACTAGAGAGCTTTACGTCTGGTCGGTATTTTTTGGCATGATCGTAGGTTCGGTGTACTATATATCCAAAAGTTTTGGCGGCTGGAACAGCAGAAACAGAAGTTTTGGACTGCTGGGACTTATCTTGGGGATCAGTATCAGCTTCTTAAGTCCTGCGCAAGAAAACAACCACTGGCTATTTGTATTCTTCTGTGGTATGATCAGTGTTTCCGGGATGACATTACCTGGACTATCGGGCTCATTTATTCTCATGTTGATGGGCAACTATGTGCTTTTACTTGTTGAATCTGTCAATGCATTGTTTGACACATTGACTGAAATAGTGCGATTAGAGTTTGGGTTTGTACATGATACCGCTCGGCTAGATGCCTTATTTACCCTGGGTATATTCACGCTTGGATCAGTGGTAGGATTGATCACCCTTTCTCATTTTATTGGCTATTTACTCAAACGCTATCACGATCAAACAACGGCTTCCATCATTGGATTTATCACAGGTTCTCTAGGCGTTGTTTGGCCATGGAAAGAGGCCGATTATCTTTATGATGCTGCTGGAAATGTGGTCACCGACAGTTATTTGCAGCCCGTAGTCATCCAATTCACTCGATATATACCAAAACTAAACGACGCTCAAAACCTATGGGCCCTGGTATTTATCTTATCCGGAATTGCATTACTCGTAATTTTAGAACGCTATGGAGCCCAAAAAAAATAGATATGGCCTTTTAGGCAGAAATATTGCCTATTCGTTTTCTAGGGGATATTTCACCCAAAAATTTCAATTGGCAGGATTAATCGATTATAGCTATGAAAACTTTGATTGGCCCGATCTTTCCTCATTGCGCACTCAGGTATACAACGATGCGTCAATTAGGGGCTTGAATGTTACCATACCCTATAAAACTGAAGTAATCCCCCTACTCGATGAACTCAGAGGAGCCGCAGAAGAAATTCAAGCAGTAAACACTATTGCCCGTGAGGGTGATCGCTTAATCGGTTATAATACGGATGTAGTCGGGTTTAAAAACTCGCTACTTCCTCACTTAAAAAACCACCACAAACGAGCACTTATTCTCGGAACTGGGGGTGCGTCAAAAGCAGTCGCCTATGTATTGGAACAGTTAAACATCCCTTATCAGTGGGTGTCTCGAACCCCAGATCTAGGACAAATAGCCTATCGAGCTATCGATGAAAAAATAGTAAGGAGCCACCAGCTCGTGATACAATGCAGTCCTTTGGGCACCTACCCCAATATCGAGCAGAAACCTGAATTTCCCTACCCCTATCTAACCGACCAACATTTGTTGTTTGATTTGATCTACAATCCAGAAATCACTGCCTTTATGAAAGCTGGTATGCTTCAAGGGGCGCAAGCAGTCAACGGTTACCAAATGTTGGTCGAACAAGCTGAAGAAGCTTGGCGTATTTGGTCAAAATAACGCACTGAAAATAGACAAAGTAATTAGGCTTCAATTTTTTGGAATTTGTTGGGTAGTTAGTATCTTACTGACCGGTAATAACCATGAAACACCACTGATATGTCAGAAGAGAAAGCGCCAGAACAACAGACCTCTCCCCAAGAGATTACGAGTCCTGTTGATGCGCATTTGCACGAAATCGACCATTCCAATGCTGCTGATGCAGAGCTTGACAAGCATCAAGACAAGCACCAAATACCCTTTTTGGACTATTCCAATATGGCACTGGAGAATTTAGTGGGAGAATTACAACGATTGGTCAAAAATGAATCTGTTTCATTGATCAAAAGACACGTAGACGCAATTAAAAATTCATTTGACCAACAATATCAAGCTTTATTCGACTCAAAAAAAGAAGAGTATCTCGCGCAAGGCGGTGTTGAGATGGATTTTAAATTCAGCAGCGTAGATAAGCGTCAGTTTAATGAGGTGTATAAAGAGTATCGCGAAAAGAGAGCTGACTACTATCAACGCCAAGAAATACAGTTGAAAAACAACTTAGCGCATCGTTGGGAGTTGATTGAACGCCTCAAAGGATTAATCTCCATGGAGGAAGATATCAATACTACGTACAACAATTTTAAAGTGATTTTGGCAGAATGGAAAAATGCCGGTCCCATTCCACGCGATAAATACAACGATGTGTGGCGCACGTATCACCACCATATGGAGATCTTTTATGATTTTCTAAATCTGAATCGCGAGTTACGGGATCTTGATTTTAAACACAATTTAGAGGAAAAACTAAAGCTAGTTGTACGGGCTGAAGAATTGGCTGAACTAACTGATATTCATCAAGCATTTCAGGAGCTACAGGTGCTACACAAAATCTGGAAAGAAGATTTAGGGCCCGTAGATAAAGAACACAGAAATGAGATTTGGGATCGTTTCAGTAAGGCTACCAAAACAATTCACGATAACAGGCAAGCTTACTTTGCCTCATTAGACAAAGACCTCGAAGTTAATCTTCACGCTAAAGAAGCTATTCTTGAGAAAATTAAACAGCTCACACTCCATGTCCCAACTTCCCACAAGGAAATCCAAAATCAAATAAAAGCTATGGAGTCATTACGCCAATCCTTTATGGAAATTGGTAAGGTGCCCAGTAAACAAAGTGATAAAGTTTGGAAAAGCTTTAAAGAGCTAAGCAGAACATTCAACAAGAATAAAAACAACTTCTTTAAAAACATCAAAAAAGATCAAAACGATCACCTAACGCAAAAAAGAGCGCTATTAGAAATTGCCCAGGGTTTAGTTGAAGCTGAAATTAATGAGGCTAATACCGCTGAACTTAAACGCATTCAGGCAGCTTGGAAAGAGGTGGGGCATGTACCAAGAAAATTCTCAGACGCGCTATGGAAAGACTTTAAATCAGCGTGTAATGCGTATTTCGAACGCCTACAAGCGCAGAAGAAAACACAACAGCCCCAATCTACAGATAGACAAACACGAAGAACTCATACGCAGTCAGTGCCTGCGCAACAATCAGAGCGTTCTATCATTCGGAAAAAAATTGAAGAAGAGCAGGACAAGATACGTCAGCTAGAAAATAACCTGGCATTTTTCAGTCATGTTCCCGATGATAATCCTGTAGTCAAAGACGTTCAGAAAAAGATAGATCTACTACACAAACAGCTTGACGCGTTAAAAGAACAACTGAAACAAATAAATATTCAAGAACATCAACAGAAAAGGGCAGCAAAAGAAACTGATGATTCTACTGAAGCTCAAGAAGACACTGCCGAATAAAAAAAGCCTCCAATTGGAGGCTTTTTTTATTAATAATTTGGTTTAGACTACTTGGCCACGTTTACTGCACGAGTCTCTCGAATTACAGTAACCTTTACCTGACCAGGATAAGTCATGTCTGTCTGGATTTTTTGAGAGATTTCGAAAGACATCTCCATGGCTTGCTCATCGCTGACTTTTTCGCTTTCAACGATAACCCGTAATTCTCTACCGGCCTGGATCGCATAGGCTTTTTGCACACCCTTAAACCCAAAAGCAATATCTTCAAGATCTTTAAGTCTTTGGATATATGAATCGAGGACTTGTCGTCGCGCTCCTGGACGTGCCCCACTAATAGCGTCACAAACCTGAACTATTGGGGCGATAAGTGTTTTCATTTCAATCTCATCGTGGTGGGCACCAATGGCATTGCAAATGTCAGGCTTTTCGCCATATTTTTCAGCCCACTGCATACCCAGAATGGCGTGTGGCGTTTCTGCATCAGCCTCGCTGTGCGGTACTTTTCCTATATCGTGTAAAAGCCCAGCTCGTTTGGCCAGTTTAGCGTTAATGCCTAATTCAGCAGCCATGACCCCGCAAAGCTTAGCTACTTCTCTAGAGTGTTGTAGTAAGTTTTGCCCATAAGAAGATCGATACTTCATGCGTCCGACAGCCTTGATTAACTCCGGGTGCAATCCGTGGATACCCAAATCAATAACCGTTCGCTTTCCCACTTCAGCAATTTCTTCTTCAATCTGCTTTTCCGTCTTTTTAACCACCTCTTCAATGCGGGCTGGGTGGATCCTTCCATCAGTAACTAATCGGTGAAGTGAGAGACGAGCAATCTCTCTGCGCACTGAATCAAAACAGGAAAGGATAATGGCATCAGGTGTATCATCTACAATAATTTCTACCCCAGTGGCTGCTTCTATGGCACGGATATTTCTACCCTCCCTACCAATGATTCTACCTTTAACATCATCAGATTCAAGATTGAAGACCGAAACACAATTTTCAACTGCCTCCTCCGTTCCGATGCGTTGAATGGTGTTGATGACAATCTTTTTGGCCTCTTGTTGAGCTGTCAGCTTGGCCTCTTCCATCGCTGTTTGCATATAAGCCATAGCGCCTGTTTTGGCTTCTTCTTTCAAAGTAGTCATCAACTGTTCTTTAGCATCCTGGGCGGATAAGCCAGAAATCACCTCAAGTTGTTGGACTTGATTTTTGTGAAGACGATCCACCTCAGTTTGCTTTTTATCTAATAATTCCGATTTTTGAGCCACTTCTTGAAGCTGACGCTCTAACTGATCAGAAAGCTTTTTGTTTTGGGCCAGCTCAGCGCTAACCTGAGACTCCTTATCTCTGGTTCTCTTTTCCGCTTCAGCAATTTTCTTGTCTTTTTGTACTATGTGTTGCTCATGCTCTGCCTTGAGCTCTAGAAACTTTTCTTTTGCTTGAAAGATTTTGTCTTTCTTGATGTTTTCTGCTTCTACTTTAGCGTTTTTAATGATGTCCAAGGCCTCTTTTCTGGCGCTGGCTATAGTTTTCGATGCCTTGCCTTTTTCCATGATTTTAGCGGCGCCAAAACCAAGAATTGACATCAGTGCTCCGATGATCCATGGGGTTATTTCCATTATTTGTCTGTTTAAATTAAAATAAAAAAACCCACACTGGTTGGGTTTGTACAAACTCCAAAAAAACAGGTATAAGGCTAACAGTATATTCGAGTTTCCTTGACGTGAAGGCATGCTCTAGGATACTGACTCACCCCTCGAATTCATTCGTGTTGAGTTTGTCAAAAATTGACCAATGTGGGCAGAATCTTGATAAAGAACGTTTTAGCCGATAGCTTCAGCAATGAGGTCATCCAATCGTGTTAGTCGTCGCGAAAGTTCCTCTGATTCAGTAGAATCTTGAAGCACTTTTTGCTCAACTTTAGAAGCGAAATGCAAGGCACACATGGCCAATACATCTTGTTTATCTCGCACGGCGTAGTTCTGTTCAAAGCTTTTTGTCATGAGCTCTATTTGCTTGGCGGCTTTGCGCAAACCTTCTTCCTGTCTAGGATCGATGGTGAGCGGATAAACCCGATCAGCTATGGAGATTTTTATTTTTAGTTTCTCCGACATTACTACACAGAGAGTGCACCTATACAGCGGTCCAACTCTTTTATTAGGGTGTTCATTTTCTGTTTGGCATCGGTCGTGTTTTGATCACTGCCGAGCACGCTGCGGGCCATTTGAAGTGCTTGAACTTGATGTTCCAGCTGTGATTGTTGTCGTTGGTACGCTTCAAGCGCTGCTTGAAGGTTAGATCTTTGGGCATTCAAGTCAGCTACTTCTTCTGTCAGTTGATGGTTTCTGTCCAACAACTGATGTACTTTTTGCTCTAAACCTGCAACGATGGCAATCATTTCGCTCATTTCGCAAACAACATGCTTATTTACAAAATTAGTCATTTAATGGCAAAAAAGTATCATTCTTCTTTTATAATTTTAAAGCATATGCGGTTACCTGTAATTATCCTGTGGCTAGGAATATTCCTAGTAGCAAAAAATGCTCATGCCACGCAGACATCATACGATACGATCATTCCTCCCATGGATATTCCCTTGGTTTTGGCGGGTAATTTTGCCGAATTAAGAAACAACCACTTCCACGCTGGCTTGGATATTAAAACCCAACAAAGAGAGGGCATTCCTGTTCGAGCCGTGTTGGGAGGCTATGTGTCTAGAATAAAGGTTAGTCCCTGGGGATATGGAAAGGTGATTTACATCACACATCCCAACCAAACAACTACGGTATACGCTCACTTACAAAAATTTTCTGGCCCCATTGAAAAATACGTGTACGAGCAACAATACACTGCTGAATCTTTTGAAATTGAACGCTTCCTCACTCCGGAACAGCTGCCTGTAACACAAGGTATGATCATCGGCCTCAGCGGGAATACGGGAAGTTCTGCTGCTCCCCACTTGCATTTTGAAATTCGAGATACTCCAAGCGCTGATCCGCTCAACCCGGCTGAGCTGGGAATTCGAGTCAATGATCACACTCCTCCCATGATTCAGCAACTTTGGCTCTATGAACCATGGAACAACCTGGACAAAATCAAAAAAAAACAAATTCCTATGCAACTTCCCCAACAAGGCTCATGGACAACATCGGAAGTGCGCATCAGCGGTCCAGCTGCATTAGGGTTGGTTGGATTTGACAGGCAAGAAGGCGCTGCCAACAGAAATGGGATTTATGGATACCGAGTGAAACTAGGAAATCGAGTGCTGTATGAAAAAACTCATCAAAGGTTTTCTTTTAGCGATGACGCTCAATTCAATTACTTGATTGACTACCCCCAATACCAAAAAACCAGATCAATGGTTCGTTGGTTATTTGCCCCAAACGATCAGAAACAGGGTTGGTTTACCCTAGCGATCAACCAAAGAGACACCATTCACCTCGAGGTTTGGGACCTAAACGGAAACATGACGCACGGTAAAATTCCTGTATTAGGCACCGTTGCTGAACACGGTATTTCACCTCCATGGGTAGATGCAACCACGCAAAAAGGACACGAGATCATCCATCCAGATCGCCCATGGCAGTATCAGTCAGGGTCCTGGCAAATCAATATTCCTCCAAATGCACTATACGAAAAAGCTGAACTCTTTGTCGGTGAGAAAAAATCGGGTATTCAAATTGGCAACCCTCAGATACCCTTGACAAAATCACTATCTATCACCAAAAAAATGGACTCTATTCCCGAGGAAAAAAAGAGATTTGCCACACTCATACGCACCACCGATAAAGGGGGACGTGTTTTTATTCCCACTACAAAAAAAAACAACGAACTAATCGCATGGACAAAAACATTCGGGACCTATCAAGTTGGTTTTGATTCCATCGCCCCCAGTATTCAACCAAAAAATTTCGTGCGCCAACAAAAGCTACCCTATTTTAATTTTCTGACATTTAAAATCAGTGACATGGGAAGTGGCATTCAATCCTATCGAGGCACTATCAACGGTCAATGGATGTTGTTGGAATATGAGCCCAAAAAAGCACAACTAACGTATAAAGCAGATCATTTAGTTGATGCGGCAGGTACTTATGAAATAGCCGTCGAAGTCATGGATGAAGTAGGCAACAAAACAGTTTTTTCTACACAAATAACCAAAACAAAATAACCATAACCCCCCTATTTGCCTATAAGAGCACATAGCTGATTCACTGCGTAATCAATCTCTTCCGCTTGATTGGTATGCGCTAATGAAAAACGAATGGCGTTGGCGGCTCTTGAGGTATCTGACAACAATTCAGTGAGTACATGAGACGCCTGAGAACTACCCGATTGACAAGCGGATCCCTTGGAGCAAGCGATTCCTTGCATATCCAGCTG
>DFSJ01000035.1:24243-25048 GCA_002378585.1 Flavobacteriaceae bacterium UBA3440
TGTACCCCTGGAATACGACTGGTCAACTGATCGATAAAGTATTTTTTTAGGTGGAGCACATAACGCTGCTCTTGTTCCAGTTTTTCATAGGAAAGCACAAAGGCTTTTTCCATACCCAAAATGTTGTGAACAGATTCTGTCCCTGCACGAAAACCCCGTTCTTGGGCACCACCGGCAATAAGTGGCTTAATCGGATGTTTTTTTCGGATAAAGGCAAATCCTATTCCTTTCGGTCCGTGGAACTTGTGTGCTGCTGCGGTCAAAAAATCAATCGGAACTTCTTGGAGATTCCAAGCAAAATGACCGATGGATTGTACCGTATCCGAATGAAATAGCGCTTGGTGATCTTGACAGATCTTAGCTACTCTGGCTACATCAAGCAAATTACCGATCTCATTGTTTACATGCATTAAACTCACCAAGGTTTTGGTGGGAACTTTCCCTAAAAGTTCATTGAGTTCATCCAAATCTGGATGACCTTGCTCGTCAATCGATAAAAACAGGAGCTCTATAAGGCCTTGATCCCTTAAATCTTCCAATGGATGAAGCACGGCATGGTGTTCAATCGCCGTGGTAATTACTCTTTTCACCCCTAAATCGCGAACTGCCCCATAAATAATCATGTTATCCGCTTCTGTCCCCCCTGAAGTGAATATGATTTCCGCGGGGTGAGCGCCGAGCTGGGCAGCAATTGTTTTTCTAGCTTGTTCCACGCCTGATTTTGCTTGACGACCAAATTGATGGGTCGAAGACGGATTGCCAAAATGTTGGCTCATCGCTTGATGCATTACCTCGATCACCTCAC
>DFSJ01000084.1:0-4131 GCA_002378585.1 Flavobacteriaceae bacterium UBA3440
GTTGGGCCAATATTTCTGTGGGCGCCACCAAACACGATTGAAAACCATTGGCCACGGCCATCAAAAAACAGAGTACTGCGACCATGGTTTTTCCTGATCCTACATCTCCTTGAAGCAATCTATTCATTTGAGCATTACTTCCCAGATCTGACCTGATTTCTTTAACAACCCGTTTTTGTGCGTTGGTCAATTCAAAAGGTAAATGATGCTGATAAAACTCATTGAAATATTGGCCTACTAGATTGAATGCATAGCCTTTTACCTTGCTGCGTCTAATCGCTTTGTTGCGCAATAGCTGCATTTGAATAAAAAAGAGCTCTTCAAACTTGAGCCTTTTTTGGGCTTGAGCCAACAGATTCAAGTTTTTCGGAAAATGTATGTGGAACAACGCTTGGGGTAAACCGATTAATGCTTGGCGTTCCATCAAAGAATTAGGTAGCGATTCCTCTAGGTGTTTTCCATACTGAAGCAGGAGCTCCATCACCCATCCTCCAATTACTTTTTGACTTATTTGAGCTGACTGAAGACGCTCACTGCTTGGATAGATCGGCCTAATTGAGGCAGTAAATTGAGCCTTTTCAGGAGGATAAATCTCCATATCCGGATGAGGCATTGAATAACTGGAGCCAAAGCGCTGTACTTTGCCAAATACACTGTACTTATGACCGATCTTTAAATTTTGTCTCAACCATTTAGTTCCTTTAAACCAAACTAATTCCATGCTACCAGTTTCATCAGAAAAATGCCCAACAAGTCTTGAACCTCTTTTTTGGGGGACTTCTTCCAGATGTACCAGGGTACCTTTGATCTGGATTTCAGCCAAATTAGGTTGAAGCTGAGCTATGGTTAACCATTGGGTTTTATCGACATAGCGAAAAGGAAAAAAATGAAGGAGATCAACAAAAGTATGCAAACCAAATACCTCAGCCATCACTTTGGCTCTCTGAGGCCCAACACCTTTAAGGTATACTAGGGGCGTTTGGAAAATTTGACTGGAATGATTCACCCCACTAAGGTACAAATTCTGTCGATTTGGGGTTTGTGATTCACCCCAAAGAACGTACATTTAGCCTATGAGGGCATTGGTCATTTCGGGGGGTGGAAGCAAGGGAGCATTTGCTGGAGGTGTTGCCCAATACCTGATTCAGGAGCAGGGTAGGAGTTATGATTTATTGGTGGGAACCTCTACGGGTAGCCTTCTTTTACCTCACTTGGCACTGGGGCAAATAGACAAATTACACGGCATTTACACCAATATCCAACAAAGCGATATTTTCAGTATTCATCCATTTAGGGTGCGCAAAAAAGGTGTTCGATCTTATGTGTCTATTAATTACTTAACTACGCTCTATCAATTCTTAAGAAGGCGTAGAACCTTTGGGGAAAGTCATGCACTCAGAAAAACTATTGAAAAAAACTTTTCTTCACAAGATTTTGATCAATTAAAGACCCAAGGACCAGAAATTGTGGTGACTACTGCCAATCTGTCCAAATACCGTATTGAGTACAAAGTGCTGAGCGATTATACCTATCAAGAATTTATTGATTGGATTTGGATATCAGCCAATTATGTTCCTTTCATGTCTTTGGTTCAAAAAAACGGATACGATTATGGAGACGGTGGATTAGGGAATTTAATCCCGATTCAAGAAGCTATTAGGCGTGGGGCTACCGAAATTGATGTAGTGATTCTTGAGTCAGAACACATGAATAAAACAAAAGTTTTGGGATACAATCCATTTTCGTTATTGATTCATATGTTTGGATTTATGATAGACCAAATTAAAGCCCATGATATCTCTGAGGGAATTGTGATGGCCAAACACCATGGTGTCGCCCTACACCTGTACTATACCCCCACAAAACTCACAGAAAATGCACTCATTTTTGATCGACAACAAATGGCACAGTGGTGGGAACAAGGACGCGTATATGCTCAGAAAAAATTCCAAAACCACAGTTCTCCACTAAAAGCTAGAAGCACTAAAAAAGAAAAAGGCAAACCATAATTGATTTGCCTTTAAATAGTTGATTTTACAGACTATTTACTTAAATAGTCCAAACTTATTTCAGTCATTGCCTTGACGCCCAATAATAATCCAGATTCATCTATTTTAAAATCTGGTGTGTGGTGAGGGTAAGACCCTGTGCTACCGGGAGTCATACCCCCCAAAAAGAAATAGAATCCAGGTATTTGCTCTTGGAAATAGGAGAAATCTTCTGCGCCCGTTGTCGCTTTGGACAGAACAACCTGATCTTTACCAGCCACTCGCTCAAGAGTAGGTAATAACTCATTCACTAAACTAGGTTCGTTATTCGTTATAGAAGTTGAGTTTTGGATATCCAATTCTGCGGTACCCCCGTAAGCTGCTGCAATTCCCTCAGCCAACTCTTTCATGCGTTGGTTGATATGTTTTTGCATCGCAAAGTCTAAAGTGCGCACCGTACCAATTAGCTCACAGGATTCAGGAATAATATTGAAGCGAACACCGGCCGTTATTTTTCCTACAGATATGACCGCTGCTTCATTGGTTAAATCACTCTCTCTTGAAATAATGGTTTGATAGGCATCAATTACTTTAGCTGCAATCAATATAGGGTCTACACCCGCCCATGGTTGTGAACCATGAGTTTGCTTTCCATTGATTTTAAGCACAAACCGTTGAGCAGCAGCCATTGTTCCTCCTGGTTTATAGCGAATCATCCCCACAGGAGTTTGCGAATTAATGTGGAGCCCCACGATGATATCGACATCCGGATTTTTTAAAACACCTTCTTTAACCATTTCTAGTGCGCCACCAACTTCCCCCGGTGGTGGTCCTTCTTCAGCAGGTTGAAAAATAAACTTTATCGTTCCATAAATCTGATCGCGATGCTTACTCAACAGTTCTGCAGCACCCATCAAAATAGCCGTATGGGTATCGTGACCACAGGCATGCATCACACCAACAGGTGTATCTAAAAATGTAGTCTTAACTTTGGACTTGAAGGGTAAGTCGTTTCTCTCTTCTACAGGGAGCGCGTCGATATCAGCCCTCAAGGCCAAAACCTTTCCCGGGTGTTTTCCCTTTAAAATTCCAACAACTCCTGTTTTTGCTACCCCAGTTTCTACCTCAAGCCCCAAAGATTTTAGGTGCTTGGCAATCACTTCTGCCGTTTTGAATTCTCGATTTGATAGTTCTGGATTTTGGTGAAAATGCCTGCGCCAATCAATGACCTTTTGCTCAATCTCAGCATAAGTTTGTTCCGATAAATGATTGCTTTGAGACCATCCGTGTAAGGATGTCAACAATGCAAATCCTAAAAGATACTTTTTCATAAAAATTTATTTGTTGTTGAAATGTACGAAATATGATTTGTATGGAAAGTTCTGTTTATAATTAATGAACTATTCATTTTTTGTTGGCCTTGATAATGGCTAATTTTACAGCTAATTCCTGGTGTTTTGGAAAACTATATAGACGAACTAAATACAGCTCAAAAAGAAGCGGTTCTGCACAAAACTGGTCCGCTGATGGTGATTGCTGGAGCAGGTTCAGGTAAAACCCGTGTACTTACTTTTCGGATGGCGCATTTGATGCAACAGGGAGTAGACGCGTTTAATATATTGGCCTTGACCTTTACCAACAAAGCCGCTAGAGAGATGAAGCACCGTATAGCGACTTTGGTAGGTGCCTCTGAAGCCAAAAACCTTTGGATGGGTACATTTCACTCGGTTTTTGCCAAACTTTTGCGCGTTGAAGGGCATCGATTGGGTTACCCGAATAATTTTACCATCTACGACACTCAAGATTCGCAACGTCTAATTTCATCCATAATCAAAGAAATGGGTCTGGATACCGAGTTATATAAGTACAAACAGATTCAGAACCGAATATCCTCCTATAAAAATAGTCTGATTACCGTTAAAGCTTATTTCAACAATCCCGAGCTTATGGAATCGGACGCCATGGCCAAAAGACCGAGACTAGGGGAGATCTATCAGAATTATGTGGAGCGATGTTTTAGGGCTGGAGCTATGGACTTTGATGACTTATTGCTCAAAACCAATGAGTTATTGACTCGTTTTCCTGATGTTTTAGCTAGATATCAGGATCGTTTTAAGTACATTTTGGTCGATGAGTATCAAGA
>DFSJ01000084.1:4463-17713 GCA_002378585.1 Flavobacteriaceae bacterium UBA3440
TCATTTCGCGGAGCGAACATCAGCAATATTCTAAACTTTCAAAAGGACTATGACGGTGTCGCTATGTATCGTCTGGAACAAAATTATCGATCCACCCAGACTATTGTCGAAGCGGCTAATACTGTCATTTCACACAACAAAAATCAAATTGACAAAAAAGTTTGGACAGACAATGACCTTGGGCAACCCATTACTGTTCACAGAAGCCCCACAGATGCTGAAGAGGGTAGATTTGTGGCCGCTTCCATATGGGAAACGCAACATCAGGAACACAAAAAGCCAAGTGATTTTGCCGTGCTCTATCGAACCAATGCTCAATCCAGAGCGATTGAAGACGCATTGCGCAAAAGAGATATACCCTATAAAATCTTTGGAGGTCTTTCGTTTTATCAGCGAAAAGAAATCAAGGATGTATTAGCCTATTTAAGGCTTATAGTTAATCCCCAAGATGAGGAAGCACTTAAGAGGATCATCAATTTTCCCGCCCGTGGAATTGGTGATGCTACCATAGACAAGTTGACCCTGGCTGCTGACCAACAACAGATCTCTCTGTTTGATGTGTTGATTCGTTTAGATCAAGGATTGCTTTCGGTACATGGTGGTACGCGTAACAAACTGGAAGAATTTGCCCGGATGATTCAGAGTTTTCAAGTGTTAGAAAAACAATTGGATGCATTTGAGCTAGCTGCTCAGGTGGTCAAGAAAACGGGACTTCTACTCGAGTTTAAAAAAGATGGCACACCTGA
Organism: Flavobacteriaceae bacterium UBA3440; assembly: GCA_002378585.1. GTDB lineage: Bacteria > Bacteroidota > Bacteroidia > Flavobacteriales > Flavobacteriaceae > MAG-120531. The sequence goes on from DFSJ01000084.1 coordinate 5,210, forward strand.
AGGGGTGGCCAAAATGGAAAACATTGAGGAGTTGCTCAACGGTATTAAAGACTTTGTCGAAGGACAACAAGAGATTGCCGACGCCCGCGGAGCACTATCTGAATTCTTGGAAGATGTAGCGCTTGCTACTGATATGGATCGAGATATGGATGGAGAAGAGCGCGTGGCGCTCATGACGATTCATTTGGCCAAAGGATTAGAGTTTCCTGTGGTTTACATCGTTGGTCTAGAGGAAGACCTATTTCCTTCAGCCATGAGCATGAACACGCGATCAGAGCTGGAAGAAGAACGAAGGTTGTTTTATGTAGCACTGACTAGAGCAGAACAAAAGGCCTACCTCACCTATGCGCAAACCAGATATCGATGGGGAAAACTAGTCGATGCAGAGCCTAGCAGATTTATTGAGGAAATTGACGAAAAGTATCTAGAACACACGGTTCCATTGACTGGTTATCGCTATAAATCGATCATCGATAAAGACATTTTTGGCGAGGTAGACACCAATAAATTAAGAACGCAAAAACCTGTATCTGGGATACCACCCAAACAAAACCAACCCACTTCAGCACAGTTACAAAAACTCAGGAAGATAAAACCGGATATAGGGATACCCGTAGACAGAGGAAATGCACTATCCTTAGATCTCCAGCAAGGACAGTGGGTAGACCATCCTAGATTCGGTAGAGGGGTGGTAAAATCCTTAGAAGGATTGGGTAATGACAAGAAAGCCGATATTGACTTTGAACATGGGGGGGCAAAAAAGCTTTTACTCCGATTTGCTCAATTGACTAAAATCGACAATCATGGCTGAATACCTGAAAATTTATCCGGAAAACCCCCAAGAAAGGTTGATTGAAAAGGCTGTTCAGCTCATCAAACAAGGGGGTATTGTCATTTTTCCCTCCGATACTGTGTACGCGATAGGCTGTGACCTAACTCAAGTAAAAGCACTAGAAAAACTGGCCAAAATACAAGGTATTAAACTCAACAAAGCTCAATGGTCATTTGTTTGTGCCGATCTCAGTCATTTGTCTGACTACACCAAACCCATGGATACGGCAACATTTAAGCGGTTAAAGAAATACTTACCCGGGCCTTATACATTTGTCCTGGAGGCCAACAATAAGTTGCCCAAATCATTTGATCACAGAAAAACAGTAGGAATCAGAGTACCCGATCATTCCATCCCCAGGCTTTTAGTTGAGCGTTTAGGCAATCCTTTAGTATCGACTTCTATCTACGACCCCGATACCATTTTGGAGTATACCACGGATCCTGAACTTATTTTTGAACGTTGGTCATCTCGTATTGATGTAATGATCGATAGTGGTTATGGAGATAATCAAGCCTCTACGGTTGTCGATTTAACGGGCCATGAACCTGTAATCTTAAGACAAGGCAAGGGAGAATTTATCGAATAAAAAAGGCGTCCATTTGGACGCCTTTAGTTATGATGAACAGATTGATTACTTGATCGCTGGATCTTTCATTCCTTCTTCAATCATGCTGTAGAATTGGTCAATTTTAGGAAGCACCACGATACGGGTTCTTCTGTTTTTTGCCAAATCAGTGCTCGATACAGGAACATACTGTGAGCGTCCAGCAGCAGTCATACGCTTAGGATCAACATTGAACTCTTTTTGTAAAATTCGAACCACTGAAGTAGCGCGTTTTACACTAAGATCCCAGTTGTCCAACAAATCGCCTCTGGAGAATGCGCGATCATCGGTATGGCCTTCTACCATAAATTCAAAGTCTGGTTTGTTGTTAACTACCTTGGCAACCTTACCTAAAACTTCTTTCGCTTTAGGAGTTACTGTGTAGCTTCCAGTGTTGAACAACAATTTGTCAGAAATAGAAACAAAAACCACCCCTTTTTCAACGTCGATTTGGATATCCTCATCATCTAAGTTACCCAAAACACCTTTAAGGCTTTGAACCAACGCAAGATTGACAGAATCTCTTCGGGTAATAGCTTGATTTAACCTTTTGATGGTTAAATCTTTTTCTTTTAGACTTTCCAAAGAGCGCTCCAGGTTTTCAGCACCCTTAGTAGTCAACGTAGTTAAGTTACCCATGTTGTTGATCAAATCTGCATTACTTGATTTTAAGTAAGCATTTTGCTCTTCCAGCAATTTTAAACGGGCTGTATCTTCTAAACAGCTGTTTAATTTTACTGTGGCATTGTCAAGTAAACTTTGAGTTTCTTTCTGTTTAGATTCTAGTTCTGCGTATTTTTTTTGAGGGACGCAGGAGAAGAGCAATGAAGCTCCCATTAACCCTACAAGCATTTTTTTCATAGCTGTTTAAATTTGATTCAAAAATACAATTTTAGCAATCACTTAGTTAGGGGATTCGTTAATCTTTTCTTAATTCAGAAAAGATTTTTTTACCGCGAATAAAGTAGGAAAAAACAATAGATAACTGACTGAAATTCAGCACATAACTCCCTGAGAATTTTCTTTTTGCACAGATACTTGGCAGGTGTCTATAAAAACTCATGTGCGCCCAAAAAACAGCTTGCGTATGCGCAGGCTTGCCCTGAAACAAGAAAAGAAGTCCAGCAATCCCATCTAAAGGCAATCGAATTAACACACTGAGCAGCGCCCTAGCTGGTTTGTGGTTCTTAACAAGTGAGTACAGTGAATTTCTAAAATTCAAAAAAGTTTTTTTGGGATTCATGTTGCTCAATGTCGAGCCTCCCAAGTGGTATACTTGAGTGCCTCCTAGGGCCATGACTCGGTAGCCGTGTTTTTGTGCCCGCCAACACAAATCAACCTCCTCTTGGTGGGCAAAATAGAATTCATCAAATCCACCGAGTTGATGGTAGACAGAACTTCTGATAAAAAAACAAGCACCTGTTGCCCAGAATACGTGGCAGTCATCATTATATTGTCCTCGATCTTGTTCGATTGTCTGAAATATTCGCCCGCGGCAATATGGAAATCCTAGCGCATCGATAAATCCACCCGCGCCTCCGGCATATTCAAATAAATGAGGATTTAGGTAATCCAATATTTTAGGTTGTGCAATGGCCGTTTCTGGATGATTCTTGAAATGGGTTAAAACAGGAACTAACCAATCTGAAGACACGGCGACGTCAGAATTGAGCAAACAGTACAAATCTGCTTCCACTTGCTTTAATCCTTGGTTATAGCCGCCCGCAAATCCATTGTTTTCTGTCAGGCAAATCAATTTAACTTCCGGATAGTTGGCCTGCATCCAATCAATAGACTGGTCAGTTGAGCCATTATCCACCACATGGATCTCCGCCAAATCTTTTGGCGTACAAGCTACTAGTGTCGGCAAAAACTGAGCAAGTAATGCCTGTCCGTTCCAATTTAATACAACAATGGCTGTCTTCACTATCTGCGTGGTTAAAGGGCGTAAACAGGTAGTTCTGGCAAAAACTGATAACCGCCGTCTACCTGGTTTAGGACACAAAAGTAATGATTCAAACCATTGGTAACCATCAAAAAAGAGGATTGTAACGCCAACTGATAACGCGCTATTTGATCAAAGGTATCCTGATTAATAGGGACACTAGGCGCCTTGCATTCAACCAAAATTTTTATGGTTCCATCTAGTCCATATACCGCCACATCAAACCTTTTGGAAGTGCCGAAAAGCTGAAATGATCGCTCAACTTGGATGTGACGCATAGGGTAGTTCAGTGCTTGAGTTAGGTAGTGCAAAACATGCTGTCTGACCCATTCCTCAGGGGTTAACACCACATATTTTTTGCGGATAAGATCCCAAATCAAGGGCTTATTTTCGCTATTTTTGAGGCGTATAGGGTAGGGTGGAAAGTTTAGCTCCTGCATACACAAATTTGAACATTTTCATGGAGGAACTCAAAAAAATACGCGAAGATCTCAACATAAATGGGCCTAAACCCGTATATTTTTTGATGGGAACTGAAGCCTACTTAATTGACCAGGCGGTAGCGTACATCGAAAAGAATGCCATGGATGAAGCGCAGAGCGCATTCAACACACATATACTTTACGGAAAAGAGGTGTCCATAGATCAAATTATTGGTTTAGCGAAACAATATCCTTTTGGCAGTGATCGCCAGTTAGTCATTGTCCGAGAGGCCCAGCATTTGTCGAGAACTATCGACCAGTTGATTTCCTATGTTCAAAACCCTCAACCCAGTACTGTACTGATTATTGCCTACAAGTATCAGTTATTGGACAAGCGTAAAGCCATTTATAAAGCTTTGTCAAAAAATGATGCCGTAGTGACCTTCAATCCCTTGTACGACAATCAAATACCAGGGTTTATTGAGCAGTTTGTCAAAAACTTAGGATGGCATATCAACCCGCAAACCACACATCTGTTGCATAGTTATCTGGGAACAGATTTAGGGAAAATACATAAAGAGCTAGAAAAACTTAAACTTGTTCTACCCGCTGGAGGTACATTAACCCCACAATTAATTGAGGAATATATTGGTATCAGCAAAGAGTTTAACAATTTTGAATTAAAAAAAGCACTGGCTGAGCGCAATACACAACAAGTAATGCGAATCATCCAATACTTTTATCAAAATCCCAAAGAAAACCCGTTTGTTGTTACTCTATCGATTGTTCATCAATTTTTTACCCAAGTCATGCAATACCATTGCTTGAATGATCACCAGCCCAAAACAGTGGCTGCTCAATTGGGGATTAATCCATTTTTTGTTGGAGAAATAGCCTTGGGCGCACGTAATTATCCCATGAAAAAAGTCAGTTTAGTGCTCCACTCATTGCGGTTATTAGATCTCAAAGGAAAAGGGGTAGGGACTCAGGGTTTTGACCAAGAGCAATTGCTGAAGGAATTGGTGTATCAGGTGATGTAATTATTTTTTGTCCAAAGAGTACTTACCCGGTCCTACGAATACCACCATTAGAAAGGCAAGTAAATAGAGTAGGGCCAATTCTTTTTGGGCAAATGGATCAGCTGCGTGTACCATAAACGCCGCCACAGACATAACACCTACCACAGGTATGGCGGCATATCTAGTTTTCCAACCTAAAATAATCAACATGGGAGCAATAAACTCCGCCAATATAGCCAGTAAAAGAGTAGCTGTTTGGCCGAAACCTAATGGATCTGCAAACGAAACCTGGCCTTCCAACAAACGTGTTAGTTTCGAAAATCCATGAGTCATCATCATCAACGAAATCCCAGACCTATAGATCAATAGAGTAACGTTTAAGGCAACATGCTTATTCATCTTTGACAATTTTCGTCAAATGTATCAGAAATTATCTAAGTTTTGGAAATTTATCCGGATTTGACTCATGCATCATTTCATAAACCGACTCAAATATATCTTCTTCGTTGGGTTTGGAGAAATAATCCCCGTCGGTGGCATAGGCAGGACGATGCGCTTTTGCCGTGAGTGTTTTTGGCGCACTGTCTAAATAAGCATAGGCGCCCTGTTTTTCTATGATCTCTTGCAATAAATAAGCAGAACAGCCTCCAGGCACGTCTTCGTCAATCACTAGAAGACGGTTTGTTTTCTGAACACTTTTCAACACTTGATGATCTATATCAAAGGGCAACAAGGTTTGGGCATCGATCAGCTCAACCTCAATTCCATAGGCGGACAGTAAACCTACAGCTTCTTGTACTAAACGAAGCGTAGATCCATAAGAGACCACGGTAATATCAGTCCCTTGGGTCAATACTTCCACACGACCAATAGGTGTTCTAAAAGCTCCTAGATTCTCGGGTAATGTCTCTTTAAGTCGATATCCATTAAGGCTTTCAATAACTATAGCTGGCTCATCCGAGGCCAGTAAAGTATTATACATACCTGCGGCGACCGTCATGTTTCTGGGCGATAGGATATACATGCCCCTTAAAAAATGAATCAATCCACCCATAGGGGAACCTGAATGCCAAATACCTTCTAAACGGTGCCCCCTGGTACGTATAATTAGGGGTGCTTTTTGTCTGCCATAAGTTCTGTACAGCAAACTAGCCAAATCATCACTAAGTGTTTGAATGGCATAAAGCATGTAATCCAGGTATTGGATCTCTGCAATAGGTCTTAATCCCCTGAGCGATAATCCAATGCCTTGACCGATGATGGTCGCTTCTCTAATGCCTGTATCTGCGACTCGAATCTCGCCAAATCTCTCTTGCAATCCTTCTAAACCTTGATTTACATCTCCGATAAATCCAGCATCTTCGCCAAAAATTAATAATTTCTCCTCGCGTTGAAGCATCGCTTCAAAATTGTCTCTAAGTACTACACGACCGTCAACTAAGGGCGCGTCAGCAGCGTACTGTGGAGCAACGGCTTCAATTTTTGTCGCGTTTTGCGGGGTTTCGCTGTATAAATGGTCGCTGTACTTAGGTTGGTAGAACTCCATAAAATCATTGATCCACTGGACAAGCGCCTGTTTTTCCGGATGATTTTCTCCCAAAACAAGACGTAAAGTACGTCGGGCTTTACTGATCAGATCTTTTTTGATGGGTTCTTTAATCTCACTTAATTCGCGAATGACCCCTTGGATAAACACATGGTTGGGAGAAACTTTGGTCAACGGTTGCAATACATCAATCAACGATTTATGATGTGCTTTATGAGTGGCTACAAAATCTGACCAGGCAGCTTTTTTGGCCTCTTTAACTTCTTTCAGAACACTTTGTTCTATCTCTTGCAACTCATCCTCTGTGGCGATGGCGGTATCGAGCATCCACTGACGAAACATTCGATTACAGTCGTATTGTTTCTCCCACTCAAGTCGCTCGGTTGATTTGTAACGTTCATGTGAGCCGGAGGTTGAATGACCCAGAGGCTGAGTTAATTCAACCACGTGTATCAGGACGGGGGTATGGTGTTCTCTAGCCCATTCAGCCGCATTTTCATACGCGTGAATTAATGCTGGATAATCCCATCCTTTTACTTGAAAAATCTCAAAGCCTGCTTGCGTTTCTGTTTTTCGAAAACCTTCTAAAACAGCACTAATCGAGCTTTTCGTGGTGTGGTGCTTTGCGTGAACGGATATTCCGTATTCATCATCCCAAACACTGATCACCATAGGCACTTGTAGCACCCCTGCGGCATTAATGGTTTCAAAAAACAAACCTTCACTGGTAGAAGCATTTCCTATAGTACCCCAAGCTATTTCATTACCGGAATCGGTGAATTTTTCCACCCCTTTGAGCCCCAATGATCGGTACACCTTTGAAGCTTGAGCTAACCCCAATAATCTAGGCATTTGTGCTGCCGTAGGAGAAATATCAGAACTGGAATTAGGCTGGTCCATCAAGTTCTTCCATTGGCCGAGCTCATCGACACTTTGGGTCACAAAATGACCACCCATCTGCCTACCGGCACTCATGGGTTCTTTTTCTATATCAGTTGTGGCATATAGTCCGTGAAAAAAATCTAACGGACTGTACAAACCCAAAGCCATCATGAGTGTTTGATCTCTGTAATAACCAGATCTGAAATCACCTGGCTTAAAACTGCGGGCCATAGCCAATTGAGGGAGTTCTTTTCCGTCCCCGAAAATACCAAATTTACCTTTTCCTGTAAGTACCTCTTTTCGGCCTTCTAAGCTACATGCACGGCTGATGGTTGCTGTGCGAAAGTCATTCAGCATTTGCTGTTTGAAGTCTTCGAACGAAATGGATGTATTCGTCTCTGGCTGTTGCTTCATGTGAAAAAGGCAGTTTTAACAAAAGTATCAATTTTCACGAGAACCGGCAAGTAGGAACGGTAAACCTGGTGAGAATCAAAAGAAGTTTCGCTGAAATAAACCGCTTAATGTCCTCGGGTTTAGGGCTACCACAAATCTGATTTTCTCCGCATAGGACGATCCTGTTACTTCCCACCCATTGCTGGAATACAATGGAAAATAAAACTCGAGGTAATCAGTGACTAAGTTGAGTCTAATTCCTGAATCATGCACCATGCGAGCCTGGTAACCCTTATTTTTCACAAAACCAGCATCCATATAAAATTCCGCCCATTTCCAAATATTCACACTGGTATTGATGGTAGTCATCCACTGGTTGGCATATGGTTCAGATAATTTTGACTTAAAACCACCATCAGCCATAACAAATTGTTGGCTGAATAGTCCGCTATCTTCAGATCTACCTAGATAATCATATTCAAATAAGTAATCTGTGGGTCGATCAAGCGCAAAACTAAAATAATCATCTGATGTCTTGTTGCGCCAAAAAGCCCCGGTAAAGAATCGAATGTTAAATTGAGAGTTATTGTCATACAGCTTTCTTAATTCAATTTCAAAAGTTGTTTTTAAAAAATTTGAAGCGTATTGATTGTCTAGTTCCCAAGCAAAATAATCGACAATACCCGGATTTCTTTGCCCGATTTTCAGGTTAGTCACTTGGTAATTTGGGTTGGATTCTATGACAGACAAATCATTGGACTGAACCACATCCACATAGCGCATAGATACATATGTTCTCTGATTTGAACGAAGATCTTCTGGTCTCCAAATAACTTGAAATGAAGGTGTTATGGTAGAATACCTAAAGTCATCATCAAAGTGATAGCTCGACGCCAAAACTTGAAGGCTCGTCGAATACAATGAAGAATAGTCGTAGTACTGGGTGTACTTCATCAGTCCATATCCCACATAGGAATTACTTTTTAAACCATATGACGGAGCAATATCAAAGGTAAATGGTCGATAAAGAAGCGGGTCATTGTGCAAGCGCAAGCCAGGAGAAAGACCATCATAGACATTAAACTGAGCTATGGGTACGTAGAAAAACTGATGAACATCAGGATTTTCTACGTCCTTTAGAAACCTAAATGACAGTGGTTTATTTCCAAAAATGGTGGGATTTACCCGCATCCAGTTATTGCGTTCGTTAAGCTCAGACAAGGTTGATCTCGGATTAACCACCCATTGATCAGCTTGGGATTTTACGACTATGGTATCGAATTGCCCAGTAAATGGAGGAGTCCACCAAGCAGCTGTTTTTTGGTTGTCTTTGTACCCCTCAACGAGCACTGGTGCTGAAGTTTCAGACTGATTAATCACATGCAATTCCAACGAATCAAGAGATCGTTTATCAGGTCTTCGAAACCTAAAATCTAGGTCCTTATCAGCACTTAAGGCATTAAAAAACCAATGGGTAGGTAGGGTAGAATGGCTTTGCATCCAATCCGACAACATGGGCGTAGAGACAAAAGTTCCCTTTTGACTTTTAAACCAATCCGTAATGTTTTTCTCGAATTCGTTCTCGCCGACATACTGGGATAATCCATAAATAGCTCTCCCAGCTTTGTAGGGCTGGCCTATGCTTAAATTATAGCGCAACAATTGATTTTTAGGAGTCAGTAATGGTTGGTCTAGATTCTTTCTGGCACCAACCTGATAGAGCAACTCATACTGATCGTTGAAATTCATTTGCGCCACGCGATAACCGCGTATTCCCCAAATGTTTGAGAATTTGCCCAACAATTTTTGATCGGGATAATGCAATGCCACATAGCGCATCATCAAATAGTGCACCAACCCATCTACAAACCAGTAATCGTTGCGCTCATCCCAACTAAATTCTTGGGTAATCAGATTTTTTATACTGGTTTTAAGGAGTTGTAATTCCCATACAAAAGCGGGAGAGTAGGGTTGTATGACACTTGGCAGTTCATTGGGGCCCCTGAGCGGATCTAACTGATATTGGTCCTTGGTTACCCAAATCTTGCCGGAGCTAGGCACACCCAATGATTCCACAATAAATGCGCCTACTCTTCTGGCGGATTCATCATGCCATGGGGTTGTTGGGAGGAAAAAATTTGTTTCCCAAGACAGGGCGCCAAGTTCAGTGATGAGGTTACATTGTTGTTCTTTGGTAATCACCACCTCAATAGACTTCCCCCAGACTAGGTTAAAATCAACGTCCTGTAGTTGATATTCTTTATGGGAGACCTTCCAAGGAGCATTGGACGAAATGTGTAACTCTTCAGGAAGTTTAAGCGATAGATTGATGGTGGAAAAAGGAAGGGTTGGTCGATCAATGGCTAGGTTAGGGTAGGCAATCCACATTGAATTATTCCTAAATGCCGGAGTTAAATACCAATCGGTCAATCGATAATCGCCTTGAGGGTCATACCCCATGGAGGTGAATTTCTTGTGGGGTAGGTATACTTTGTAATTCAGAAAAACCGATGTTTTCTCACCTGGATATAATGGTTTTTCCAAGTCCACCAACACCAAATCAACCAAAGTGTCTCTGTGCCAAGTCAGCGCATTAAAACGATCATTAAGCACCTGGTTAATCTGTGTACCGCCTCTTTCACGGTCCGTGGCCAAATGAAGATTTTTTTTAAATGATTCCGCAAAACGACGGGCCAGTGGTGATTTTTTCGACACGTAGGGATGAATCCAATCCACCAAGGCAATTTGCGTCAGCGTGTCATGGCTCTGATTTTTATAATGAATGGTTTGCCTTAGATTCAGCGACTTTGAGGAATCATCCAACTCCGCTTTAATATCGATTATATGTTGTCCATACCCCAATAGAGTGGTAGTGATCCAAAGGAATACTACCGATTTTATTATTCGATATGAATCAGGAAAATGCATTAGAAATTAGGGCTCAAATGATTTTCGGTATAGAATTTCTCAATGATTTCTCCCACTTGTTCTGGCGTATCAGCCAATTGAAGCAGGTGAATATCCTTGGGAGAAATCATTCCTCGATCTATTAAAACAGTTTTTATCCAATCAATCAGTCCTTGCCAAAAGGAGGAGCCCACTAAGATGATCGGGAAACACTCAATTTTATTGGTTTGTATCAAGGTGATGGCTTCAAACAACTCATCTAAGGTGCCAAATCCACCGGGCATAACCACAAATCCCTGTGAATACTTGACAAACATCACTTTACGCACAAAGAAATAATCAAAATTTAGCGATTTATCCTCGTTGATGTACGGGTTTGAATGTTGTTCAAAAGGCAATTCTATATTGAGGCCTACTGAGGTTCCTTTCATTTCAAAGGCGCCCTTGTTGGCTGCTTCCATAATCCCTGGACCACCACCAGAAATCACCCCAAAACCATTTTGTACTAACTTTTTGGCAATTTCAGTCGCTAAGGCATAATCTGGATGATCCGGTTTGGTGCGGGCTGATCCAAAAATAGACACGCACGGACCTATTTGGCTCATTTTTTCAAACCCATTAACAAATTCGCCCATGATTTTAAACAATGCCCAAGAGTCATTTGTTTTTATTTCATTCCAGGATTTATGGGTATAGTTCGTAGTCATGTTCTAGAGATTAAATTCTTTTTTTAAGTAAATGCCTGTGTGGCTGTTGGGATGATTGGCTACCTCTTCGGGCGTACCCTGAGCGGTTATGGTTCCTCCGAACCGTCCAGCTTCAGGACCGACATCAATCAAATGGTCACAAGCCATTAAAACATCCAAGTTGTGTTCGATCACTACCACGGTATTCCCCTTGTCCACCAGTTTCTGCAAAACTCCTAAAAGTACAGAGATATCCTCAAAATGCAGTCCTGTAGTTGGCTCATCAAGGATATACATCGTTTTACCCGTCGCTTTTTTGGAAAGTTCTGTAGCCAGCTTTACCCGCTGAGCCTCTCCACCAGAGAGGGTTGTTGAAGATTGACCTAACTGAATATAGCCAAGCCCAACTTCTTGCAGTGTTTTTAACACCCGATAGATTTTAGGGATGGGCTCAAAAAACTGAACACCTTGATCTATGGTCATTTCAAGGACATCGGCAATTGATTTACCTTTAAAACGGATATCCAGAGTTTCTCGATTAAATCGCTTACCCTGACAAGACTCACACAATACGTACACATCGGGCAGAAAGTTCATTTCAATAGCTCGGTATCCACCTCCTTCACAAGTTTCGCATCGACCAGACTTCACATTAAAACTAAATCTTCCTGGTTGATATCCTCTTATTTGAGCCTCAGTTGTTTTGCTGAATAGTTGACGGATATCGTCGAAAACACCTGTATAAGTAACTGGATTAGACCGAGGAGTTCTGCCTATCGGAGATTGATCCACCTCAATAACTTTGTCCAAATACGCTAATCCCTCGATAGAATCGTAGGGAAGAGGTGTCATCACCCCGTTAAAAAAATGATTGTTCAAAATAGGGTAGAGTGTCTCGTTGACCAATGAAGACTTGCCACTTCCAGAAACACCACTAATGCCTAAAAGCATGCCCAGAGGAAAAGTGACCTCGATGTTTTTTAAGTTATGTCCTCGGCAACCAGTTAATTTTATGGCCCATCCATTACCTGCTCTATAGGTGCGTTTTTCAACGACTTTTCTTTTCCCTGTCAAATAATCCGCCGTCATAGTTTGCGCCCCAGGTAAATCTTTTGGGGCACCTTGCCAAACGATACTACCCCCGTGAACTCCTGCTTTAGGCCCCATATCGATGACGTGGTCCGCCGCCAAAATCATGTCTTTGTCGTGTTCCACAACCAAAACTGAATTACCTAAATCCCTCAAGGCAATTAAGGAATTAATTA
>DFSJ01000084.1:18085-22448 GCA_002378585.1 Flavobacteriaceae bacterium UBA3440
GTAGCCGCGGACCGGTCTAAGGTCAAATAGTGCAGGCCTACATCCAACAAAAATCTAATTCTAGCTTTAATTTCTTTGATGACCTCTTGAGCAATCAGGCGTTGATCGCCCCTGAGTTGTTCCTGCCATTGATCGATGACTTCTATTAACTCACTGAGGTCCAAACTGGACAATTCAGCGATGTTTTTCCCCGCTATTTTAAACTGTAGCGCCTCCGCTTGTAAACGAGTTCCTCCACAACTAGCACACAAAACCTCCTCCATATACGCTGCCGCCCATCGCTTTAGACTAGCTGTAGGCGCTTGGTCGTATTGAAGTTGTATAAATCGATCAATCCCTTCAAAATCAATCTCGTATGTCCTTTTGACTCCAAGTGAACTCGCCGGTTCGACCACCGTAGTTTTAGCGCCAAATCGTATCGTCTCCATGGCCTCCACAGATAATTTTTCGATCGGTGTATCCAAGTCAAATCCACATTTTAGTCCAATAGCGGTCAATTGTTTAAACGTCCAATTGTTTTTGAGCGCACCCAATGGAGCTATACCTCCCTGGGCAATACTCCAGCTTGGATTGGGGAAAATCAAGTGCTCAACAACCTTGTGTTGAGTCCCTAAACCCTTACAGTCAGGACACATACCCTTGGGTGAATTAAAGGAAAATGTATTGGGCTCTGGGGGCATGTAGGCCATACCTGTATCCGGACACATCAATTGATTGCTGAAAAATTGCGGTTTAGGATCATCCTGGGCAAGTACTATCAAACTACCTCCTCCCATCTCTAAAGCCGTATTTAAGCTTCCTAACAACCTGGTTTGACACGTATCTGTCTCGTTGACTTCCAAGCGATCGATGACCAATTCAATGTCGTGTACTTTGTAACGATCCAACTTCATTCCAGGGGATAAGTCAACCAACACTCCATCAACGCGGACTTTTAGAAATCCTTTTTTGGCCATTTGATCAAAGAGTTCCCGATAATGACCTTTTCTTCCACGAATTAAAGGGGCGAGTATTTGTATTTTTTGCCCTTTGTTGCGCGTGATCAATTGATCCAACATCTGTTGGTTGGAGTACTGAACCATCAAAGCCCCTGTGGCCATACTGTAGGCATCTGAGGCACGGGCATAAAGCAATCTCAAGAAGTCATAAATCTCCGTAGTCGTTCCCACAGTTGACCTAGGGGAACGAGAAGTAGTTTTTTGTTCGATGGCAATTACAGGAGAAAGTCCGTCAATCTTATCGACATCAGGTCGTTCTAGAGTTCCTAAGAATTGACGGGCATAGGCCGAAAACGTATCGATATATCTGCGTTGACCTTCCGCATAAATGGTATCGAAAGCAAGAGAGGATTTGCCGCTGCCAGAAAGTCCAGTAACCACTACCAACTGTTCCCGGGGAATACTGATGTCTAGGTTTTTGAGGTTGTGCGCACGGGCACCTTGCACCTCGATCGTTAACTGTTCTACTTCCATGGTATTGCAAAGTCGCTAAGTTAACTCATTTACCGGGCATGAGAAAGGTGTTGCGCTAGAATCCGCGGGCCGTATCATCACCTCGAGGATCAGCTCCCGCCTCGAGGGTACCATCTTTTAACACGAGGATAGCGTCAACTTTACCAATGATTCTCGACTGTTGTTGATTGACCTGGTGTCCCATATCAATCAACGAATTGATCAGTGATTCGGAAAACCTATTGGGCTCCATGACCAAAACGTCTGGTAACCATTGGTGGTGAAAACGAGGTGCATTTACCGCCTCTTGCATCCCCATACCAAACTCTCTCAAGCTTAAAATGGTTTGAAAAACGGCCGAGATAATGGTGGAGCCACCAGGGGTACCCACCACTGCCCATAATTGACCATCGCGCTCGACAATGGTGGGTGTCATACTGGACAACATGCGCTTCCCAGGAGCTATTTCATTGGCTGCAGCTCCGATCAATCCAAACATATTAGGCACACCTGCTTTCGCGCTGAAATCATCCATCTCATTATTAAAAAACATCCCTAGGTCATCACTGAACAATTTTGATCCATAAGCGCCGTTTAATGTCGTTGTCACCGCTACGGCGTTGCCCTGGGCATCGACAATTGAATAATGCGTGGTTTCATTGCTTTCCAGTGTTTGGGGTTGACCCTGACTAACTTGGGCCGAGGGAGTAGCGCGATTAAAATCAAATGAATTCATTCTGCTCGTCAAATACTGGGGATTGGTGAGTGACTGAATATCTATGGCCACAAAATCAGGATCCCCCAGATAATAATTACGATCCGCATAAGCACGTCTGGCTACTTCGACAGAAGCGTGTATGGCCGGAGTATTCCAGCCAGATAAAGAATCAAAAGATTCTTGCTTCAGCATGCCAAACATTTGAGCTAGTGTTACTCCTCCGCTACTTGGAGGGCTCATAGATATAATAGTGAGGTCTTTGTACCGAAAAACGATTGGTTTTCTCCAAACCGCCTGGTAGTTTGCAAGATCTTCTCGGGTAATATATCCTCCTTTTTCCTGAACTAATGAGGTTATTTTTTCAGCTACCTCCCCGCGATAAAATCCATCCTGGCCTTTTTGGGCGATGATGGATAGCGTGCGGGCCAATGCGGGGTTTTTTATGATGTTCCCCGATTTGTAGGGCTGTGCGTATAAACTTTTGGGGTGATTAACTCGGATCATCAATTCACGAGAGCCAGATAAAGATTGGGCCTGACGTTCCGTGACGACAATACCTCTTTGAGCCAATTCTATCGCAGGCTGTACCAATTCGCTCCAAGGCAAAGAACCAAATTTTTGATGTACCGCATACAAACCTGCGATGGTGCCCGGAATACCTACGGCAGTGGCCCCTAGAGTGCTTTTATTGGGAATCACCTCGCCGTTTTCATCCAGATACATATCTCGGTGTGCGGCCGCAGGGGCTTTTTCTCGGTAATCAAGCGCGCCATAAGAACCATCTTTCAGTCGATAAACCATAAATCCACCTCCACCAATATTACCGGCAAATGGGAAGGATACGGCCAGGGCTAAATCAGTGGCAATCATGGCATCAAAAGCATTCCCGCCTTTTTTTAGCACATCAGCACCTATCTGCGACGCTTCCGCTCTAGCGGAAACTACCATCGCTTTTTGGGCGATGAGCCCTCTTTCGGGGGATTGGCCAAATACAGTAAAAGCCACCAGGCAGGCTAGGGAGGTAATATAGAAACGCATACACAGACAATTTAAATTAAACTTACAACTCTTGATTCATTATTCCTAACCCAGTATTGCTGGAGGATTTATATATTTGAAACCAAATCTGACTCATGACTTTAATCAAATCTATTTCCGGTATTCGAGGAACCATCGGTGGCGTTCCACAAGAGAACCTAACCCCGTTGGATGCAGTCAAATTTAGTGCTGCTTACGGAACGTGGCTTAAGTCAAAGCACCCAAACACACGCATTAAAGTGGTGGTTGGTCGAGACGCTAGACCCTCTGGTCCCATGATCCAATCCTTGGTCTGCCAAACTCTAGTCGGTATGGGGATTAATGTGATTGATCTTGGATTATCTACCACCCCAACCGTTGAAATAGCGGTACCTATGGAAGGTGCCCAAGGGGGTATCATACTTACGGCTAGTCACAATCCCAAAGAATGGAATGCTTTAAAATTACTCAACCATCTTGGCGAGTTTATCGATGCAGAAGCGGGGGCACAAATATTGTCCTGGGTAGAACAAGAGGCGTTCAGTTTTAGTGAGGTGGACGACTTAGGGACCATCACGACTGATGACACTTATATGGACAAACATATAGACGCTGTTCTGGCCTTAGATCTAGTAGATGCAAAAACCATTCAACAAGCTGGATTTAAAGTAGTTGTCGATGGCGTACACTCCTCAGGTGGAGTCTTTATTCCGGCACTTTTGGAACGCTTGGGTGTAGAAGTCATTACCCTATACGGTGAACCCACAGGTCAATTTCCTCACAATCCAGAGCCCTTGGCCCAACACTTAGGGGTCATTATGCAGGAGGTTGTCGCTCAAAAAGCTGATTTGGGAATTGTGGTTGATCCGGATGTTGATCGTTTGGCCTTTATTTCAGAAGATGGAGCTATGTTTGGTGAGGAGTATACGTTGGTGGCTTGTGCGGATTATGTTTTGTCAAAAACACCTGGAGCAACCTGTTCCAACCTATCATCCACTCGTGCGCTCCGGGATGTAACGCTAAAACACCAAGGCCAATATGTCAGTGCTGCCGTAGGAGAGGTCAATGTGGTGGAAGCCATGAAAAAAAATCAAGTGGTTATTGGGGGAGAGGGCAATGGAGGAATTATTTATCCCGCTAGTCACTACGGTCGGGATGCCCTAGTTGGGACTGCTTT
>DFSJ01000124.1 GCA_002378585.1 Flavobacteriaceae bacterium UBA3440
TAATCCTTCCCCCTGCCATAGGCAGTTGTGGGAAGTCCATCCCAAAGGTGATTGTACAAAATTTTCTCAGAAAGCGTAAGGGGTCTTCCTACAATAGTGCGTGCGCGCTCGATGCGTTCTGCCATTTGGGCATACACGCCCTGAATCATTTCAATATCAAAAGCCATGCTTCAAACTTTAAAGTCGGTAAAATTACTAAAAAACGAAATCTATAACGGTTAAATATACTTAGAACGGTGGTTATGGAATTACTCTTTTCTCCAGTTGTTGTTAAATGAACAATCCCCATAAGAACTACTGATGCTGATGTAGGTGTCTGCAATATGTTTTTTGAGCCAACGGTCAATTTCGGCTAACTGTTTTTCTGTTTTGGCCAATACCTGGATTTTCATGTAATCTCGTGCAAAATCAGCTTGATGTTCCTCAAATCTATTGCTGACCTGTAAAATCTTAAACTTAGTAGCCCCACCCCTTGGATCTGGCTCAGCAATGGGCATCGAAATTTCATTGTCCTTCAGCTTACTGACTTGTGCATAAAGGCTTGGGTCCATTTTTGTGAGTTCAAATCTGGTGTCGTAATTGGTCGGATTGCGCAACAGACCTCCATCAAACTTCGTCTCCGTCTCTTCAGAATTTTCTAATGCGGCTTGAGCAAAAGTGATTTTGCCATCCATGATTTGTTGGCGAATATCTTTTAAGGAGGATACAGCTGCATCAATAGCCTTTTGGGGTACTTCAGGAATTAACAATATATGTCTTAAGTCCAATTCTTGACCCCTAATTTTCTCTAGGTAAATGATGTGAAAGCCGAAATCCGTTTCAAAAGGTTCAGAAATTTCTCCAGCTTGCAAGCTAAATGCAACGTCTTTAAACTCCTTGATAAAGGGAGTTTCTCTAGTCATGGTGTAAAAACCACCCTTGGATTTTGAACCTGGGTCTTGTGAATACAAAATAGCTTTTACACTAAAACTAGCCCCATTATCTTCTACATCTGCTTTGATTTCACGCAGTCTTTCCACGATCCTCATTTTTTCAGATTCGGGAGCCTTAGGGATTTTTACAATCTGTCCGATTTCCAATTCTGTACCAAAAACGGGTCTTTCCTCCTTGGGCAAACGATTAAAAAACTGACGCGCTTCTTCAGGGGTAACTTCTATTTCAGAAACAATCTTATCCTGCATACGCTCAGAAAGCAAACGCAATTTGTTAATTTTAAATAATTCTTCTCGGAAACTATCTTCGCTATCTTTCTTGTAGATACTCAAAATACGGTCCATAGACCCCGCTTGGGCAATCAACTGCTGAATTTGTCTGTCACCCACAGCACGGACTTCATCATCGGCAACCAAAATACTGTCTTGTATCGCTTGATGCGCGTATAGTCTATCTTCCATCAATTTACCCAATAATTGGCAGCGGTTAATGTCATTCTGGGAAACTCCTTGATTGCGCAAATCAATTAAAGTTTTTTCAATATCCGATTCTAGGATCACGTAATCACCCACTACCGCGGCTACCCCATCTACCTTGATGCGTTGTTGCCCAAATAAAGCGGACACCGTCAGTGACCATAACGCAAGCAGGCTAAGGGCGGTAAATTTCCAATTCTTTTTTACGGATGGCTTCATCAAGTAATGCTTTTTCAAGATTTCTGAAATAATTCTGTTTTCTTCTGTTGATCAAAATAGTTTTAATATCCTCAGAAACGTAGGATAAAGGGGCTACCTCAGGAGGGGTTAGCACCGTTTTGACTTGTCCCAAATATACCCCTAATGAATCCTGAATTTCAAAAAATTGTGCATTTTTTAAGTATAAATGCTCGTTTTCAGGCATGATTGGTTTAATCGCTACAAACAATTCACGGGCTGGAATCCATTGTGTATCATTGATAAAAACTTGATCTAAATAAATACTGGTAGAATCTAAATATTTTTGGTCCGCTTTATTGAAGCGTTTTAGGCTCTTTCTAACCTGATTTAAGGCTGGATAACCCAATGGAGCTTGAACATAACGCAATTGAACAATTTTTTCCTTGAGCAAAAAATTCACCTGTTCACTCTGGTAAAACGAGGCCAACTCTTCAGAACTCACGACAGAATCCAAAGCCGACTGAGCCATCACTTCCTTGTAGGCAAGGGCCAATAAATCAGCTCGATAGTTGGCGATTAACTCCGATAACTCCGTTAACTTTTCTTCGGACAAGTTGACGCCTGCCTTTTCTACATACATTAATTCTAACGCCCATTTATCTATGTAATAATTGACCGCGACGATACTGTCCTCAGGACTTTTTCCGGTATACAAAGATGCGGGGATATCTGATATATAGAGTTCTTCGGCACCATAACGAGCCACTAACTCAGGTTTTTGGGGCGAGGAAAACCATTGACATGAAACAGCCAACAGCAGAAAAAACAAGCCTTTAACCCAGCTTTTTATCATTTTACTGCAGAATTTTGTTGCACAGGAACGCCCATCAAATCAAAGTCACTTGCCTCCGTAATTTCAACCCAAGCAAAGTCCCCAATTCGAACGTAGTGATCTTTGGCATTGATGTGTACCTCATTATCTACGTCCGGGGAGTCAAATTCAGTACGTCCAATGAAATAGCCCCCTTCTTTGCGATCGATCAAACAGCGGTATACCTGTCCCACTTTCTGTTGATTCATGGACCACGAAATTTCAGCCTGTATCTCCATGATTTCCGCTGCACGAGCCTCCTTTACTTCCTGGGGTACATCATCTTCTAGTTCGTATGCTTTTGTGTCCTGTTCATGGCTGTACGTGAAACATCCCAATCGATCAAAACGCATGTCGATGACCCAATGCTTTAATCGATCAAAATCATCCTGAGTTTCTCCTGGATAACCAACGATAAGTGTTGTGCGCAAGGCGATACCAGGCACCTCTTTTCTAAAGTTTTCTATTAAAGCAGTTGTTTTTGCCTGCGTTGTTCCCCGGCGCATACTTTTCAATATCGGGTCTGAAATATGCTGAAGAGGGATATCTAAATAGTGACATATTTTAGGCTCGCTGCGCATCACTTCGAGCACATCCATTGGGAAACCGGTGGGAAAAGCATAATGAAGCCTGATCCATTCAACACCTTCCACCTTAACCAACTCCCTAAGTAAATCAGCTAGACGCCTACTTCCGTAAAGATCTAACCCGTAATACGTCAAGTCTTGAGCGATCAGAATCAATTCCTTGACCCCTTTTGCCGCAAGACCTTGAGCCTCCAGGACAAGATCCTCCATAGATTTTGACTTGTGTTTGCCTCGCATCAATGGGATCGCACAAAAAGAACAGGGACGATCGCATCCTTCCGCAATTTTTAGGTAGGCGTAATTTTTTGGCGTAGTCGTTAATCGCTCTCCAATCAATTCATGTTTGTAATCGGCGCCAAGGGCCTCCAATAATTGAGGTAAATCTGTAGTGCCAAAATAGGCATCAACATCGGGTATTTCCTTTTCCAACTCGGGTTTGTATCGCTCGCTGAGGCAACCCATCACAAACACCTTATCCAACACGCCCTCTTCTTTTTGACGGACGGCTTCTAAAATAGCGTTCACACTTTCTTGTTTGGCATTAGCGATAAAACCACAGGTGTTTACTACCGCAATATTGCCTTTTTGTTCGTGAACCACTTCTTTGCCACTAGCCTTAAGCTGGCCCATCAAAACCTCTGAATCGTATAGATTCTTGGAACAACCTAAAGTAATTACGTTGATCACGTTCTTTTTTATTGACTTAGTGCGCATTAGGCTTCTTTTTGTAGGTTAAAAAAGGACTGAACAAAGGCCACTCGATCAAACGCTTGAAGATCTTCGATGCCTTCTCCAACTCCGATGTAGCGCACGGGTATTTGAAACTGATCTGAGATTCCCAAAACCACGCCTCCTTTAGCTGTGCCATCCAATTTAGTAATCGCCAAAGCCGTTACTTCAGTAGCCAAGGTAAATTGCTTGGCTTGCTCAAATGCATTTTGACCGGTAGAGCCATCCAATACGAGTAGCACTTCATGGGGCGCTCCAGGAACTACCCGTTCCATCACGCGCTTTATTTTAGCTAGCTCATTCATCAAATTGACTTTATTGTGCAATCGACCCGCGGTATCTATAATAACTACATCCACCCCTTGTTGGACGCCTTGCGTAATGGCTTCAAAGGCAACAGAGGCGGGATCTGAACCCATCTGTTGGCGTACCATAGGAACTTGGGCTCGATCTGCCCAAACTTGAAGCTGATCAATCGCCGCAGCCCGGAACGTGTCTGCTGCACCGAGCATAACACCCAACCCTTTTGATTTGAATTGGTGCGCAAGCTTGCCAATAGTAGTTGTTTTTCCTGCACCATTAACCCCGACCACCATAATCACATGTGGTTTTTGGCCCCAGACGTATTCATTTGATTGGTCCTGCTCTAAAAACAGAGCAGCAATCTCTTCTTTGAGTAAACCATGTAGTTGATCCACCCCAACATACTTGTCTTTTTTAACTCTTTGCTGTACGCGATCGACCACCTTAAGTGTTGTCGCTACTCCTACATCACTGGCGATCAATACTTCCTCTAGCTCATCAAGTACATCGTCATCCACTTGATCCTTACCCATGACCGCTTTTTCAAGCTTGGCCATAAAAGATTGCTTTGAAGGCTCAAGCCCTTGATCCAATTTTTCTTTGTTGGGCGAAGAAAAAATCTTTTTAAAGAAACTCATTGACTAGTATTATGGAAGGACAAAGATACAACATGAACTTGGCTCCTGTTCATATACGGTCCGATTGGACACAAAAAAAGCCGCTTTTTCAAGCAGCTTTATCGAGATGACGTGAATGTCATTATTTTTTGTCCAACCAGGCACCAACCAATTCAGGTGACATTACAGAATCAACAAAGGTATAAGCACCCGTTTTAGGTGACTTAACCATTTTGATGGCTTTGGTCAAACGCTTAGAGCTAGTTTGTAGAGATGCTACGGTCTTCTTTGCCATGGTATTGCTTATTTAATTTCTTTGTGAACGGTCATACGCTTGAGGATGGGATTAAATTTTTTAATCTCCATGCGGTCTGGCGTGTTTTTTTTGTTTTTGGTAGTCACATAGCGTGAAGTTCCGGCCACACCGGATTCTTTGTGCTCAGTGCACTCCAAAATTACCTGAATTCTATTGCCTTTTTTTGCCATCGTTCTGCTTGATTAGGTATGGGTAATTATTTGCCAGCTTCTTTTAAAACAGCTGCGATACCTTTTTTATTAATTGTCTTCAACGCTTTAGCGGACACTTTCAAAGTGATCCAACGATCTTCTTCAGGAATGTAAAAACGCTTTTTAGACAGGTTTACTTCAAACCTTCTTTTGGTTTTATTGATCGAGAAGGATACGTTGTTACCAACCATCGCTTTCTTACCAGTAATTTCGCACACTTTAGACATGACGCTCGCTATTGAGTTATTTTAACAGGCTGCAAATTTATATTATTTTTTTGGGGCTGCAAAATTCTTTTTCTACAATTTTAGCAATTCAGCATACAATAAGGTCAATGCCTTGTTGATACTCTTCTCCACGATGCGCTCTCTGTGGTTGCCCATTTCATGACGTTCCACCCAAACCCGCTCAGGAGTCGCTATGCCGAGGTAAACCACCCCTACCTCCTCCTTGGAATCCCCCACACTAGGCCCCGCATTTCCCGTTGTAGAAATAGCGTATTGAGCACCAAATGTCCGCTGTGCTCCCACTACCATAGACTCAGCCACCTGTGAACTCACTGACGAATAGGCCTCTAGATCGCTGGTAGACACCTCAAGAAGGGAAGATTTAGCCTCTGAAGCATAAACCACTGCACTACCCTTGAAATAAGCTGAAGCACCTGGCATTTGGGTAAATCGCGCGGCCAAAGCACCCCCCGTAAAACTCTCCGCCAGTGCCAGAGATCCGCCGATTTGGGTCAATTTTTCGGCAATTAATGCCTCAACAGGTCGATCGTGTTCTGCTGAATAGGATAAATGTTGAATCAAGGGATACAACCCTTTTAACGCCTCTTCCATCATTTGATGGAGGACTTGCTGATCGGGGTGTGTCCCCGAAATACGCAAGCGAACTTTGCCTAAATTGGGCAAATAAGCCAATTTGAGTGCTTTAGGTAACGAGGCTTCCCAATCTTCAATCAAATCAGCCACGGCAGACTCGCCTAAGCCATAAGTAACTACGGTTTTATGGGCGATAAATGGGCGTTTAAATCGAGTGGTGAGCCTTGGTATTAATTGGTCGGTTACCATGCTTTTCATTTCAAAGGGGACACCTGGCATAGCCACAACTACTCCATGTTGGTTTTCCATCCACATTCCCGCGGCCGTTCCGTAGGGATTGGCCAATAATTCCGCTGTAGCTGGAAGCATGGCTTGGGTGTAATTCATAGCGTTTATCGGCGTGGAAATGTATTTGGCAAATAACTCCTTCACATGCGCCATCCAAGCTGAATTTTCCACCAATACCGTGTCAAAATAACGACAAAATGCTTCTTTAGTGATGTCGTCTTTTGTCGGACCTAACCCACCGGTAGTAATCACCAAATCAGCTCGGGATTGTGCCTGGGAAAGCCCGTCAACAATAGCCGTCAAACGATCGGGGATCGAAGTGATTTGAACTACTTCAATACCAATTTTTTGGAGTTCTTGGGCGATAAATGCTGAATTAGTATCCACCACTTGACCGATGAGTAGCTCATCCCCAATAGTCATCAGTTCCGCTTTCATTACTGAACGTTTACCTTAAAGAATGACTCAGTTCCAATAAATCCTTCCAACACATCCCCTTCTTGAACCCTAGAGACACCCGCTGGAGTTCCCGTAAAAATAATATCCCCTTTTTTTAGGGTGAAGTAAGTGGACACATGAGCAATCAACTCATCGATAGACCAAAGCATTAGGGCTGTGGAGGCTTGTTGTACCCATTGGCCATTTTTCACTAAGCCAAATTGAAGTTGGCTTAGGTTTCCCAGGGTGCTTTTTTCTACCCATTGGCCAATGACAGCAGCTCCGTCAAATCCTTTGGCTTTTTCCCAAGGCAGACCCTTATCTTTTAATTTCTGCTGAATATCTCTGGCGGTAAAATCTATGCCTAAACCGATTTCGTCGTAATAAGTGTGCGCAAAATCCACATCGATATGCTTACCCACTTTTTTAATCTTAACCAATACCTCCACTTCATGATGCACGTCGCTGGTAAAATTGGGTAGGTAAAAATCTTGTTCCTTAGGTAGAATAGACGAGTCTGGTTTGATGAATACCACTGGCTCGGCAGGCCGCTCGTTGTTTAACTCCTCAATGTGGTCCACATAATTGCGGCCGATACAAATTAATTTCATAGCGTTTAATTCGTTGTCTTTAGGGCAGATAGCCTGAGTTGAGTCAATACCTTTTTGGTGTAGAGAGGGAAATCAGCCTGCTGAATCCAACCGTAATATCCAGGTTCTTTTTCTAGAACTGTCAGAACAGCCTGTCCCTTGTGTTTTCCAAAAGTGAAAACAGGGGTCCCGTGTTCATCCTCAGCGATAAATCCAGCGTAGTCTAAGATTTTTCTTCGCTCCGAAAATGAAGCTAAGTGGGCGACCTCATTCTTTAACTCCGGATACCTATCCAACTGGGCTTTAAGTACCTCGTAGGTCGCCATGGTGTCCGCCTCTGCAGAATGTGCGTCAATCAATGACTTATCGCAATAAAAACGATAGGCGGCCTCCAAGGTTCTCTTTTCCATTTTGTGGAAGATGGTTTGTACATCGACGGACACCTTGTTTTTCATATCAAAATCAACCCCTGCACGCAGCATTTCTTCTGCCAACATAGGAATATCAAATCGATCTGAATTAAAACCAGCTAGATCAGCGTCCTTGATCCATTGATAGATATCTTTGGCGATTTCTTTGAATTTTGGGGCATGCTGCACCTTTTCATCCGTTATTCCGTGTACTGCAGTGGCGTCACTGGGAATGGGCACCTCGGGGTTGACCAACCATGTTTTTTTCTCTTGGAGTCCTTTAGGGTGTATTTTAAGTACCGAAATTTCAACGATTCTGTCCTTGGCTACTTGAATACCCGTAGTCTCTAAGTCAAAAAAGCAAATGGGGCGTTTTAGGTTTAATTCCATATTACATCGTTCTGTTTACATCCCAATTTTCTAAATACTGCTTTACCTCAAAGGCAAACATTCCGCCTAAGGCGCCATTGACTACACGGTGGTCATAGCTGTGGGATAAAAACATTTTGGAGCGGATTCCTATTAAATCTCCCTCGGGCGTTTCAATGACCGAAGGCTCTTTTCTAATCGCCCCTAAAGCTAAGATACCTACTTGAGGCTGATTGATGATGGGGGTGCCAAAAATGGAACCAAACGAGCCCACATTGGTCACGGTGTAAGTGCCATCCATCACCTCATCCGGCTTAAGCTGATTGGCTTTAGCCCGCTGGGCCAAGTCATTCACCGCCTGGGCCATCCCTACCAAATTAAGGCGGTCCGCATTCTTAATCACAGGAACGATGAGGTTACCGTCAGGCAACGCTGCCGCCATGCCCAGGTTGATATTCTTTTTGACGATGATATCATCTCCATCAACGGAAATGTTCATCATGGGATATTTTTTAAGCGCATGCGCCACGGCTTCCATAAAAATAGGGGTAAACGTCAACTTTTCCCCTTCTCTTTGCTCGAAGGCAGCTTTTACTTTAGTGCGCCAATTAACAACGCGCGTGACATCCACTTCCACAAAACTCTGAACATGAGCCGAAATCTGTACCGATTTAACCATGTGTTGAGCGACTAATTTGCCCATGCGACTCATGGGGATACGCTCTTGTCCAGCGCCCAAAACCATGGGCTCCACGGGTATTGACGAAACATTTGTAGGAATGGATTGTTTGGATTCTTGAACTGCCGAGGCAGCGTCAGTGGACTCTTTTTTATGAGCGATGTATTCCATCAAATCAGCCTTGGTCAATCTTCCACCGGCACCCGTTCCAGACACCCCTGATAGCTCATCTAGGGATATATTCTCTTGTTTGGCAATGTTTCTTACCAGGGGAGAATAAAATCGATCAGCCGATGTTGAGGAATTGGTGTGCTCGCTATTTGAAGTGGCCAATGGAGCCATTACCTTGTCAATCACTTCGCTGTTTACAGGTGATGAGTCGTTGTTTTCTAAATCTTTTGATTCAGCGATTATTGACTCAGCCGAGGAAACTACCGTGCTTGAATCATCTGTCTCAATAATCGCCAATACAGCGCCTACTGGGGCGACTTGATCTAACTCAAATAATCGTTCCAACAAGACACCACTGACCTCACTAGGTACTTCGGAATCTACTTTATCGGTGGCAATTTCCACTACAGCCTCATCGACTGATATGTGATCACCCACTTGTTTTAACCACCCAGTAATGGTGGCCTCTGCAACGCTCTCCCCCATTTTGGGCAAACGCAATTCAAACTTAGCCATAGATTCAGTTTCAAGACATAAAGTAACAAAAAATGCCGGACAACAAACGACAAACTGGTTGTTGAATGTTCCCGTTAGGATTTAAGGGCCAACTCAAACGGAATACGCTGCAATATACTTCTGCCCAAGGTCACCTCATCCGCGTAAGCCAACTCGTCTCCAACAGATATTCCTCGGGCAATGGTGGATGTTTTGATTCCTAATCCCTCGATTTGTCTAAATATATAGAAGTTGGTTGTATCGCCCTCCATGGTGGAACTCAGCGCAAATATAAGTTCTGTAATACTCCCCGATTTAACTTTTTCTACCAAAGCACCAATAGTTAAGTCTTGTGGACCTATGCCCTCCATCGGTGATATCTTACCGCCCAATACATGGTACAAACCACCGTATTGTCCCGTAGCCTCAATCGCCATCAC
>DFSJ01000062.1:0-4474 GCA_002378585.1 Flavobacteriaceae bacterium UBA3440
GGCGCTATTCACTTTGCGGCCTACAAGGCGGTAGGAGAGAGTGTACAAGAACCTTTAAAGTACTACCAAAACAATCTATGCAGTTTAATTTATCTGTTGGCCGCTTTGGACCAAATTCCTGGAAGCGCTCTGATATTCAGTTCGTCTTGTACGGTGTATGGGCAGGCAGATTCCTTGCCGATCACCGAAAGTGCACCGATTAAGCCTGCGGAATCTCCCTATGGCAATACCAAGCAAATAGGGGAGGAAATCATCAGAGACCTCTGCGCGGTATCCAACCGAATCAAAGCAATTGCGCTGCGCTATTTCAATCCGATAGGCGCTCATTCCTCCGCACTGATCGGGGAGTTGCCTTTGGGGGTGCCGCAAAATCTGGTGCCCTTTATCACCCAAACCGCCATCGGGATACGCGAGCGCTTGTCTGTGTTTGGGGATCAATACCCCACTCCAGACGGTACGTGCATCCGTGATTACATTCATGTGGTGGATTTGGCCGAGGCCCATTTGGCTGCTTTGGAGCGCATTTTGGGCGGCTCCATGAATCAATCTTATGAGGTGTTTAATGTAGGTACTGGTCAGGGCAACTCTGTTTTGGAAGTGGTGCACGCGTTTGAGGCAGCTACTGGGGTGAAACTGAACTACGCCATAGCGCCCAAGCGACCCGGGGATGTTATCGCCGCCTATGCAGACACCCAAAAGGTGGAGCAAGTTCTCGGTTGGAAAGCGAGGTACACTTTAGAAGAATCTTTGGCCTCCTCTTGGGCTTGGGAACAAAATATCAGAAAAAAATAGTAAGTTCACAGGACCAACCATAATTGATCCTGATGAAAAAAATCTCTTTTCTAGTGGCCTTGTGTACCAGTGCTTTGGTATGGGGGCAAAAAACCTACATCCAGTGCGGGGGTATTTACGATCCAGCTACCCAAAAAACTTCCAGTCAATCCACCGTGATTGTCGAGGGAACTAAAATCTTGTCCATTGCCTCAGGATGGCAGAATGGTGGAGCATCAGATCAATTAGTCGATTTAAAAACGGCTACCTTGATGCCGGGATGGATCGATCTTCACGTGCACATTGAAAGTGAAATACATCCAGAAACCTACCTCAATAAGTTTTTGTACAACAAAGAAGATGTGGCTTTTGAGTCGGTCGCATTTGCCCAGAAAACACTGCAGGCTGGTTTTACCTCTGTGCGTGATCTAGGTGGGTCCGGTGTCAATATCGCATTGAGAAAAGCGATTGCCAGAGGCTCGGTGGATGGCCCGCGTATTTGGACTGCAGGCAAATCCATCGCTTCAACGGGGGGGCATGCTGATCCGACCAATGGAGTTCGCGCAGATTTAATGGGAGATCCAGGTCCAGCGCAAGGAGTGATTAATTCAGTGGATGAAGCCAGAAAGGCTGTGCGTCAACGCTACAAAGAAGGAGCTGATGTGATTAAAATCACGGCGACAGGCGGAGTGATGTCCATGGCCAAAAACGGACATAATCCCCAGTTCACTGTGGAAGAAATCAAAGCTATTGTCGAAACGGCTGCTGATTATGGCATGCTTACTGCCGCACATGCGCATGGAGATGAAGGTATGAGACGCGCTGTTATCGCGGGAATCAAAACGATTGAACACGGCAGTTTTATGTCCGAGGCAACCATGGAATTGATGAAAAAGCACGATGCTTATTTGGTACCCACATTATCTGCGGCCCAACACGTGATGAACAACGCAAAAATCCCCGGATACTATCCGCCGATGGTTACCGCCAAGGCACTTGAGGTAGGGCCCATTACCTCAGCTACCTTTGCTAAAGCTTACCAAAAGGGCGTAAATATTGCTTTTGGAACGGATTCCGGGGTGTCCCACCACGGTGATAACGCTCGTGAATTTGTCTATATGGAGCAGTCCGGGATGCCTTTTAAAGCAGCCCTAAAAGCGGCTACCACAACCAATGCAGCGCTTTTGGGCATGGAAGATCAACTCGGTCGGGTCGCCCCTGGTTTTTTAGCTGATCTGATCGCATTGTCTCAACATCCAGACCGTGGAGCCGAAGCAGCCTTAGGTGTGGTGTTTGTCATGAAGGATGGACGGATCTACAAGCAGTCAACCCCGTAAATTTCCTTGTTTTTTAGGCGTTTAAAAGAGGTAAAAATCCGGAAATAGTGTACTTTTGAATGTTTTTTTGCCGTTAAGGCTTAATGCAATTCAATGGACAAGTATTCATTTCTCAACGCAGCACACACTGCGTTTTTTGCTGACCTATACGATCGTTATTTGGTCAATCCTGATTCGGTAGAGCCGAGCTGGCGGGCATTTTTTCAAGGATTTGATTTTGGGCAAGAGTTTTCTAGCGCCACGTTAACCGGAAGTGAGTTACCACAGATGGGCGCGCTTTCTGAATCCGTTCCCGATTCAATCCGCAAGGAATTTATGGTCGTGAAACTCATTGACGCTTACCGGTCAAGGGGTCACTTATTTACCAAGACGAATCCAGTGCGCGCCAGAAGGACCTATGAGCCTACTCTTGATCTAGAAAATTTCGGATTGAACGCCGCTGATTTAGATACGGTTTTTTCCGCTGGAGAGATCTTGGGCTTGAAGGCCACCTCATTGCGCAATATTATCGATCACTTGCAAGCGATCTATTGTCAGTCCATCGGTGTCGAGTACATGTACATCCGCAAACCAGATCGCGTTCAGTGGATTCAAAACTGGATTAATGTCAACGACAACCAACCTAGTTTCACGGCAGATCAAAAGAAACACATCCTTAAAAAACTGACCCAAGCGGTCAGTTTTGAGATGTTTTTACACACCAAATACGTAGGGCAGAAACGTTTTTCACTCGAGGGCAATGAATCGTTAATTCCTGCGATCGACGCCATTATTGAAAAAGCAGCCTCTATAGGTGTTAAAGAGTTTGTCATGGGTATGGCCCACCGAGGGAGGTTGAATGTACTGATGAATATTTTTGGTAAGTCTGCTAAGGATATTTTTAGCGAGTTCGACGGCAAGGATTACGAACAAGTAGTTTTTGACGGGGACGTGAAATACCACCTGGGCTGGACTTCAGCCCGAACAGCCGATAACGGCAACGAAATCACCATGAATATCGCTCCCAACCCCTCGCACTTGGAAACTGTTGGTGCTGTGGTGGAAGGGATTGCTCGGGCCAAACAAGACAATACCTACGCCCAAGATCCTTCCAAAGTACTGCCCATCGTGGTACACGGAGACGCAGCTATCGCCGGACAGGGTATTGTGTATGAAATTGTGCAGATGGCTCAACTAGATGGTTACCGCACTGAGGGAACCATTCACATGGTAGTCAACAACCAAATTGGCTTTACGACCAATTATTTGGATGCGCGTTCTTCAACCTATTGCACGGACATCGGAAAGGTGACCTTGTCTCCTGTACTGCATGTCAATGCAGACGACGCGGAGGCGGTGGTGCATGCGGCCCTATTTGCCTTAGACTACCGCATGACCTTTAAACGCGATGTGTTTATCGATTTGTTGGGGTACAGGAAATACGGACATAACGAAGGTGATGAGCCTAGATTTACCCAGCCTAAGTTGTATAAGGCGATTGCGGCCCACGAGAATCCCAAAGAGATTTACACCCAAAAGCTGTTGGCAGAGGGGGTGATCGACCAGGCTTTTGTAGCTAGTTTAGAAGAACAGTACAAACAAGAGCTTGAGATGCAGTTGGAAGATTCCCGCAAGGTGGAAAAAACAGTGGTTACTCCCTTTATGGCCGATGCCTGGAAGGACTGCACTCCAGCTACAGAGCAGGGAATGGCCCTAAAAGTAACTACGGCCTACCCACAAGACCGATTAAAATCGATCGCTGCTCACCTGACTGAATTGCCCAAAGGCTTGAAGTTTTTGCGCAAAGTCGACAAACTGATTGAGGACCGAAGAAAGATGGTCTTTGAAACCGATCAGCTCGATTGGGCGATGGGCGAATTACTCGCATACGGATCCCTGCTCGAAGAAGGTTTTGATGTGCGTATTTCTGGACAAGACGTGGAACGAGGGACTTTTTCTCACCGACACGCCGTGCTTAAAGTGGAGGACTCCGAACAAGAAGTGGTTCTGCTCAGAGATATGCCTTCACGTCAAGGAGATTTCCATATTTTCAACTCTCATTTGTCCGAATACGGTGTATTGGGCTATGAATACGGTTATGCTATGGCTCATCCTAAGGCGCTGACCATTTGGGAGGCTCAATTTGGGGATTTCTCCAATGGAGCCCAAATTATGATTGACCAATATATTTCGGCAGCGGAAGATAAGTGGGAGTTGCAAAATGGATTGGTGATGTTGTTGCCCCACGGATACGAAGGACAGGGTGCAGAGCACTCTTCCGCCCGCATGGAGCGATTTTTACAATTGTGTGCTAAAGACAATATGTTTGTCGCAGACTGTACTACCCCAGCCAATATGTTCCACTTGCTCAGAAGACAACTCAAAGC
>DFSJ01000062.1:4844-4969 GCA_002378585.1 Flavobacteriaceae bacterium UBA3440
CAGGAGTTGATCGATGACGCAACAGCTCAAGCATCCCAAGTGCGCAAAGTGGTTTTTTGTACAGGTAAGTTTTACTATGATTTGCTAGCCCAACGCCAAGAGCTCCATCGTTCAGATGTGGCCCT
>DFSJ01000083.1:0-3252 GCA_002378585.1 Flavobacteriaceae bacterium UBA3440
CGTTCCTGTTCTTGGTCGATTTCTAAAGTAATTAATTCACAGTGTGGGTTATTGGACCAATGGGGAGACACAAAACCCCAATCCCGATCAATGATCCGCAAAGTGAATTTATGTAGGGGGGCCTGACCGAGTAAGTAGTCGATGAGGTACGGGGTGGATTTGCCGCTGCCAAATAGGGTGATGTAATCGCCAAACATATATTTTGTTGTAAATACCACATAAATATATAAAAATGTTTGAATTATAGCATGCCAATCGACAGCACACATAAAAAAACCCCGCCAAGGCAGGGTTTACTTCTAATGAGGAGAGGCAGTCACCTATTTCAGCTTATTGACTTCTTTGATGTAATTGTGCAAAGCCATGGTCATCGAAGGAGCTTCCGGCGTAGGGGCTTTGATGTCGATACGCAGGTTTTCGCGTTTAGCGGCTTCCATGGTTGTGTTTCCAAACACAGCAATTCGGGTGTTGTTTTGCTCAAAGTCTGGGAAGTTCTTTTTAAGCGACTCGATACCCGCAGGACTGAAGAATACCAAAATATCGTAATACACGTCTCTGAGGTCTGAAAGATCGCTCATTACCGTGCGGTAAAAAATCCCTCGAGTCCAATTCAATTTGAGCGCATCGAGTGTTTGGGGTACTTCTGGCTTTAATACATCAGAACTGGGCAATAAGAATTTCTCTTCTTTGTATTTTTTGAATAACGGGGCTAAATCTGGGAAATCAATTTTACCCACGTAGATTTTTCGCTTGCGGTACACTACATATTTTTGCAGGTAGAAAGCAACTGCCTCTGATTGGCAAAAATAGCGCATGGTGTCAGGCACCTTAAAGCGCATTTCCTCTGCCATGCGGAAGTAATGATCAATAGAGTTTCTGCTGGTAAAAATCACAGCCGTATAATGGCTCAAGTCGATTTTTTGTTGGCGTACTTCTTTAGCGTCTACCCCTTCCACATGGATGAACGGCCTAAAATCGATTTTGATTTTTTCGGCATCCACAATCTTTTGGTAGGGAGAGTTTTCCGCTTTGGGTTCAGGCTGAGATACCAGAATGGTTTTTACTTTCATAGAAGCCCTTTGTTTAGATAACGCCACAGTATGATCCAAGGCGCTATTTCGAAGGCACAAATGTACAAAATAAAGTAGAAAATGCGCCTCTGGAGATATTTTTGATGCGCCTTGACCAGTGTAAACCAACCAACGCCCAAAATCAATGCATAAATCACGACAAATGCCCAGGTAATCAAGGAGTTAGACCAGGAAAAATAAGATCCCATAGCCGCCCCTAGAAACAGGGCCAATCCGCCAAAATTTTGATAACTCAACTTTCCATGAACTAACTGAGCTACAGTTTTGTTAGAAAAAAGTTCTGCAGTGATTTTTTGCGCCCCAATCTTGAAAGATAAACCCATACCAACTCCCGCAAATAACCACCAAAGTTCAGGGGCTTGGGGGCCCAAACCTAAATGGGTCCAGTGCACCCAAAGAAAGGCAGTGCTCTGTGCCCAAAAGGCCAAATTCATGATCCAGAAAAAGGGTTGTCGCCAGAGTTTACCTCGGTTAAAAACCATCAGGTATTTGTTGTTCATCGCCAGTGCGGTAAACAGCACCCATCTGTTTGGGTCTCTATATCTAGCGGCAACACTGAGCCCAAGGCCGACTAGGAGCAGCCAAAACAAACCGTCAGGAACCGATGTGGGGCGTATTAAGGGTTCCATGTGGTTCTTTTTTGAGGGTCGCCTTGAAGTCCAGCAGGAAGATGGAAACTGCCTACACCAAGCCGTATGCCAGAAATTTCTCGGGATAATAGTTCGGGCTTGTTTAACACGAGCCGCAAGGTGTCTTGGGCTTTCCATACCACAGGTAAGCGCTGCCCGGATAAAGACCAAGGTATTTGCTGTTGCACCCGTTTGTAGTCATCGATTACACCCAAGCTCAAAAAGATGTGTTGTGCATTAATCGGATAGGAATAGGGGTGTACTAACTCGACGATTGCTTGATCTGAATCGACCTGAACTAAGCTAGCTTTGATCTGATCATAGTAGGTAAAGCGATCAATCCACAACCCATGGTACGTATCGTCTACAGCTTTTTCAAAACTAAATTCAGGTGCGTTTGTCTGCCAAAAAACATGGTTTTTAGGGGCTACCAGCGCTACTTTTTTTCCGCGAATCTGTTCGTAGGACCCGTCGATGCTGTATTGGTTTTTTCGATAGCCCATAGTGTTTAACGAATAGGAGCTCCCGCCTTGGTAAAAGGCATACATAGGGGCGTTTCTATAGGAATCCAAGAACACTACAGGTGAGTCACCCACCGAGGCTTTAAGCCGACTGGTCCACGCTAGGTTACCGTGTGTTTCATAGCGAATGGGCAGCAGTGACTCATGAACCAAACCAAAGCGAGCATAGACAAGCACCAATGTGGTTATCGCGGCACTCACCAGTAGCTTGCGGCGTATTTTGGTGTCCCTCAGATAGAGCTCCCAAACCAAAACCGCTGTTGGAATGGCAATAACCACGATCCATTGGGTTTGAATACGCTTGGTGAAGCTGGATATAAAAAAGAACGTCAAAACAAAAAACACCAGTGATTTAAGCACTGTGTTGAATCGGCCTTTGGGCGTTTTGTACCAGGCATAAACGACCCAGGGAAGTGTAAACCCAAATTGGGCAAATACGTTAATAAAATAGCCCAATGTAAAGGTGTCAAATCGATAAGGTTGGTTGGGGCGTTCACTGAGGTGATACCCAATAGATACAAAATCATGGGTGTACAACCAGTATAAATGTGGTGTGTAAAGCAGCAACGCCCATAATACAGCTACCCAAGCTTTAGTCATCCGCACCAGTGGCCAATACCCAATCACCACACCGAGGATCACTACGAGCGCATGGTATTTGCTGTACATCATCGCCGCCATAGCGGTTCCTACCCAAAAAGCGTACGACCAAGAGTTTTTTTTAAGCAGTCGCTGAACCCCCCAAAGAAACAGGGCGGTGAAAAACAGTAAGGGGGTATCAGGCAGAATGAGGAAACCGTAGGCGTTGAGCAGGGTCATGGAAAAAACCCACAAAAAGAATTCAGGGACATAGTGGTTTTTTTTTACGCCACTGATCATATCCCAAACCAACAAATAAGTTGCTGCGCTGAACAGGACACCTACGATGCGCACCCCTAAAGTTCCCGAAAATAAAAGACGACCCAAGGCAATCATCCAAGCCATCATCGGTGGATGATCAAAATACCCCCA
>DFSJ01000083.1:3555-4273 GCA_002378585.1 Flavobacteriaceae bacterium UBA3440
GTAACCGATGCCTGCCACAGGTTTACACCCAGCAGAAGGCAGAGCATGATCCAAAACAGTGTAAGGCGAGAAGTGGGCACAGGGTTTAATTAGGCCCTCAAAAGTACAAATAATGGTGTACTTTTGTTCAGCAACCCACAAGCGATCACTGAATTATGTCTCACCGACTGGTTATCATACCCACGTATAACGAAAAGGAAAACATCGAGGCGATGGTGCACAAGGTATTTTCTTTGCCCATGGCTTTTGATCTGTTGGTGGTTGATGATGGTTCCCCCGATGGAACAGGTCAGTTGGTGAAAAATTTGCAGGAACAATATCCGGGTCAACTTTTTCTCGAGGAGCGCACCGGCAAAAACGGACTGGGCACGGCGTATATCCACGGATTTAAATGGGCGCTGGCCAGAGACTACGGTTATGTCTTTGAAATGGACGCCGATTTTTCACATAATCCAGATGATTTATTGCGTCTCTATGAAGCGTGTAGTCAAGGCGCTGATGTAGCTGTTGGATCTCGTTATATCAAGGGGGTCAATGTGGTTAACTGGCCGCTTCACCGGATACTTCTTTCCTACGGGGCTTCGTTTTACGTCAAGTTAATCACAGGTATGCGCGTTCAAGATCCCACAGCTGGATTTGTCGGATACCGCAGGGAAGTTCTCGAGCAGTTAGACCTCGACCGCATCCGGTTTGTCGGCTATGCTTTTCAGATTGAAAT
>DFSJ01000085.1:0-17757 GCA_002378585.1 Flavobacteriaceae bacterium UBA3440
CTTATTTAAATTTAGAAGGCAAATATCAGTTTATACTTATAATTATAAAACTAAATATCAATAATACTTACATTATTTTAGTATATATAGAAATATGCCTTCAAATAATATAATTGATTCGAAAATTTAGGAAAATACTAACATTTTGAAAGCGGCATGGCGTGTACTTATCCCTTATTTTAGCGTAAAATCAATACACATCATGAAAAATAATGTATTTGCCTGGGCTTTATGTGCCGCAGTAGCGATCAGTTCACCTGCCTGGTCCCAAAAATTTAAGCCCCTAGATAAATCCCCCATGGATTTAGCCGCTTATGTTGGCGCTCAAGGTAATGTGCGCGTTTATTACTCAAGACCTCAACTAAACAACAGAAATCTAGAAACACTGGCCCCAGAGGGCAAAGTTTGGCGCACTGGAGCTAATGAAGCTACGGTGATTGAATTCACCAAAGACCTTAAAATACAAGGTAAAACAATACCCAAAGGCCGCTATGGTTTATTTACCATTCCTGGAAAAGAAAGCTGGACCATTATTTTCAACAAAGACGCGGACCAGTGGGGTACCTACAATTACGACCCTAAAAAAGATGTAGCTCGAGTAACCGCTCCTGCCACAACTTCCGATGAATCTCTAGATGTTTTTAGCCTTGTTTTTTCTGAAACCGGAACCCTTCACCTTGGATGGGGCACTACTCGAGTTTCGCTAGACATCAAAATGTAAGTTTTTTTTTGGTTTTTTTTCAAAGCCACCCAGAGGGTGGCTTTGTTTTTTAATAGACTTTTTGTCCATCGACAAAAGTAGCCAGCACCTTAGTCTGAGGAATATATTGAGGCCTTACCTCCATAATGTCTTGGTCTAATACACAAAAGTCAGCGCGCTTTCCTACTTCTATACTGCCAATCTCTTGTTCACGAAACATGGCATAAGCGGCCCAACGAGTCATACCCCATAGAGTTTCGGTACGCGACAATGCTTCATCAGGTAAAAAACCACCTTCAGGCCAGCCAGAGGTGTCTTGTCGGGTTGTGGCCGCATAAAAGGTTAAAAATGGATTGACTTGTTCCACAGGAAAATCAGTTCCCAGTGCCAAAATACCCGATTGTTTTAGCAAACGCGCATAAGCGTATGCCCCATTCATACGCTCAGAACCTAATCTTTTTTCCGCCCAATACATGTCGGAAGTAGCATGGGTAGGTTGTACTGAGGGGATAATGTCACTTGAAAAAGAGGGTATATCTAGTCCATCAATTATTTGTGCGTGCTCAACACGCCATCTTCTACCTGGCTTGTCGGCCAACACCTTCTGATAAGCGTTTAAAACTACCGCATTGGCCGAATCTCCAATGGCATGGGTATTCATTTGGAAATCGGTTTTTGCCAAACGGTGAGCTAGCTTTTCTATAGCCTCTACAGGAGTAACCATAGCGCCAAAATGGCCAGGATAATCTGCGTAAGGCCGTTTTAGAGCGGCTCCTCTGGATCCAAGAGCCCCATCACCGTATACTTTTACACTTCCCACCCTTAACTTGGGAGTAACATAAACACCTTTAGGCAAATAGTAATCCAAGTTTTCAGGGGTATTTGAAATCATGGCATCGATGCGCAGGTGTAATGCATTTTGCTGATGCATTTCATCCATTAATTCAATCACTTGCCGATCTAATCCTGCATCTGAAAGTGCGGTTATTCCATAGGACAACACCTCTGTTTGTGCCATCAACAAGGCGGTTTCTTGGTCCTCTTTAGACTTTTGAGGCAAAACAGCATCAACTAAAGACATGGGGCCATCAATCAACACACCTGTTGGTTCCCCTGAGTCCATGACCACAAAACCACCGGCTACTTTGGTTTGCGCGTTTATACCGGCCAGATCTAGGACCACTTGATTAACCCAATACGCATGGCCGTCGATCCGTTCCAACACGACAGGTGTATCAGGATACAATGAATCCAAAAGAGATTTATGCGGAAAAACTCCAGATTCCCAATCGTTTTGATCCCATCCTCTCCCTCTGATTAAAGCCGTTTTGCTATAGGCAGGATAGGTAGCCAGCAGCCGGTCCAAAACCTCCCGCTCGCTTTGTGTGCCTACTAGGTCCACATCGGATAAAAACAAACCTAGCCCATAGAAATGGGCATGAGCATCAATAAGTCCAGGCAAAACAGTTTGTTTTTTTAGGTCCTGTTCAGCGTCAAAATAATACGTTTTTCGGAGCGTTTGCTCATCTCCAACAGCAACAAATACACCGTCCTTCACCACGAATGCGGAAACTACCGTGTTTTGTTCATCGGCGGTATACACTTGAGCATTGTACACCAATAAATCCGCATGTTGTTTCGTGGAACATGATATGAGTATCAAACTCATAGACAAAGCAAATATGTTTAATCGCATCTCATTAAAATTTAAAAAGGTCCCATTGATAATTGACACCCAGCAGCACCATTCGACCCATTTCACGATATTGAGCCCAGGGTGTTTGTGATTGTTGGAAAATATTATTGACTTTTAGAGAGAAATTCCATTGGTCGCGGAATTGATACCTAAACTGAGTATGAGCGATAACTCGACTGGGGAGTTCTATGAGTGAACTAGGAAAGGATCCAGGTTGAATAAATTGAACCACTTGGGTGAATTGGTCATGTCTTTGGTTCATCCATTGCCCTTGTACACCCCAATACCAGCGTTTTAATAAGCGCCCCTCCAATTGAGCATTGAAGTAGGCCGTGGGTATATTCCATGCTTTAGTCAAACGATCAGGCACCATATGTCTCCATCCACCATCCAAGCTGATGTTCCACTGAGAAACCGGTGACCAATAGGCCGATAAGTCTAATCCAGAGGTAGTTACTTGGTCATAGACTACCTGATAACTGTTGCCTAAGGCGTCAGGGGTTGACCGAAAATAATTTAATGGATTGAGCGTAAATAATGCGCGATCATTTACTTGATCCGTATAAAGCTTAGCTTGTAACTGAATTGATTCATCGGGCGACCAGATACCTGATGCCTGAACACTGTATGCTGTTCTCGCTGGCCGAATCAATTGATTGGCGGAAAGCCAAGGATTGATTTGCCGCATCGAATTAAAATCAGGGCTTTCCATACCACCAGACAGGGAAAATTCTCCCTGAAACACACCTGAAGGAGCTTGATAAGCCGCCACTATGTTGGGGAAAACATAAACCCGATCATCCCCCCCTTGAGCGTGGTAGGCACCTTTAACCCCAAGACGATAATCGATTCCCTTAGTTTGGAATGCGTAGGTAGTAGACCAATTCACTAATCCTAACCTATAGCCTGAACCTTGGAGATCAAATTGATCCAAGGCGCTTTCCGACCTATGGACCCACATCGCTTGAGCCCTTCCAGAAAATTCCAGGTCACCCGACTTCCGAGGGATACTACCCCGACCCAAAGCCATAAATTTAGTCTCTCTAAACCCTAAAAGATTTCCGACCCGAGATCCCTCCCAAGCCAACTCTTGAAGGGTGCCTTGGTCAAACTGAACACTTTGACGGAAATTCAACGACTGAAATCGAGTAGCTAATTCCACCGGCGAAACTATGAGATAGCTGGTTTGGGTCAGTTCTTGCTGATTTTGGGTTCCATAATAATTAAATGCATCGCTGTTCACCGTTAAATCTTGAGTCAACAAAGCCCCGCCTAAAGATGTTTGAGCTTGGGAAACAAGACGTGCATTTCTATAAAATGGATCTTGAAAAAAATCAGCAAAATCACCTTCAGCTCCCCTAATACCAGTAATTACACCAAAATCCGTACGTCTGTTCAGCGATGTATTGAGTCCGAACTCTGCCCCATATCCTTTCAAATTACCCCCCTCAAGTGAGGCAAAATAACGGTATACGTCGTCCACTTTTCGTGTCAATGGAGGTAATTGGTGCGCCTGCTTTGATCCCCATACGGGACCTAATCCAAAACTTGGGTAGATGTATTTTCCCCCAGAACGGGCTTTAGGCAAGGAGTCCCACACAGGTTGATCCTTTAATTTTTGAGCCGCTGCCGTTGCTGGATCAAACGATTTTACTACAGTTAGCTGTTGGATGCCGAGACTATCTGCTGATTGAGCCCAAATGAATTGAACAGCCAGAAATGATATGATGGAAAAAACAGAATACTTCATAGGTTAATTATTCAATGGTTCATCACCCTCCACAGGCATTTGGTCCAAAGCAGCTTGAGCCCTCTCCACCAAAACAGGAAAATCAATGTAGTGCGCTACAATTGACTTCCAAATAAATGAGGCTTGAAACCAGTCCCCTTGAGCTTTGAAATTATCTGCCATCAACAATAAACCTTGGGCTGACCAGTAAGGAAAATCGGAAAACGCCAATGATTGCTTTTCAATCCACTGATTTGAAGCGATCCAATCACCTCGTTGGTGGGCAATTCTGGCTAGGTGGTACGTTCCCTCTGCCCCTACTTCACCAATCCACTTAGCGGATAACTGTGATAGTAATTTTTCTGCTTCCAAATCATTTTTATCCGCTAAAGCTACTTGCGCGCGCGCCCACAAAACATCCTGTTCCACCCGCTCTGGGACTTTTTTGGTGAATGGAAAATCAGCATATTGCACCGCCTTAATCCAATCTTTTTGATCAATCGACCAACGCAACAAATGATATTTTACCCAGGAGGTCTGATCTGCGTCTTTTACCCATTGATCCATACGTTCCAGCGCTTCAATGACCTGTGGATTGCTGTATCCAAAACGCTCAATACCTAGGGCAGCATATTTAGTCAAGGCTTGTTCATTTCGTTCCGCGTCTTCTTGACTGATTCGGTAATAAACCTCCATCGCATTTTCGAGTGCTCCGGATTTCTCCAAGGCTTGTGCCAAGGACCATGCAGCACTTTTGACATACATCCCCTGGGGATATCTTTTTAAGTAATCTGAGAATGCACGGGCTGCTTCAGCATATTTTTGTTTGGCCATAGCGCTGGAAGCTGCATCATAACTAGCTTGGTCTAACTCTTGAACTTCTGGGTGCACATATCCTAAAGTAGCCACCCACTCGGTATAAGCCTCCACGTTGGTCTGATCTATGTAGATACGCTTAGCTAAGCCGATGGCTTCCATAGCTACTTGAGTTCGCGGATACTCCTGGGCGATCTTTTGGACCAACATCAAAGCAGATTCAGTATTCGAATCGTTGTAGTGCAACAATGATTGGCGCATCATGGCTTGAGATCTATACGGTGTAGCAGTAGGTTGTTTGATGAGCACATCCAATACATCCTTCGCTTCCTTAGACTTTCCTGCCAATATCAGTGACTGCCCCCACTCAAATCGAGCTTCAAAAGATGAAGCGGTACCGTTGTGTTCCCGAACAAGTCCCTCCAACACGGATGCTTGTTGGGCGAGTTGACCCAACAACCCATAGCATCGTGCGAGTTGTAGACCTACCTCCAGGGAACGATCGCGTCTAACCTCTCTCAAATGGGTATAGGCTTTAGCCGCTTGGGCGTAATTCTTATTCATCCAATAGGCATCAGCTAGTCTATTCCACGCATCCGTCTGTCTGTAGTCGTTCGATTGACGATGATTAGTGATCCAAGAGAAGGCCTCAACGGCAGCCTTCCATCGTTCCGTAGAAAATGCCGCATACCCTTTTTGGTATTGTTGGTTTTCCTCAGAAACTGCCTGGTTTTTGAGCGGGTGTTTTTCAAGCTGTTGCACTAAAAGCCAAGCGGAATTTCCAGAGGAATTTGCCAGGAAAGATTCAGCAGACCAGTACAGCGATTTCGCTCCCCAAAGTGACTTTGGCAACCAATCATAGGCCTTTTTCCAAAAATCTGCAGCCTGACTCCATTGCTCCTTTTGGTAGGCCTGATATCCTTTAGCGTACATCAAATACTGCATCTCTTGTGCCGGAGCACCTTTAGGGTATTGGTCAATCCACTGATCAGCCGCTTCCCACATACCTCTTTGAACATATAACTTCAGTTGGAGCAATTCTAGCTCTGCAATCCGTGTCGATTTTGGAAAAGTTTTGATAAACTCATTGACCAGTAAGAGAACATCTTCGGTGGGGTTACCCAAATCAACACTTAATTGGGCATAAGCTGCCCAGGCCTGTTCTTTTAGCGGGAGAGAAAAATCAATTTTTGACGCTTGTCCAAAAGCTTGTCTTGCTTCGGTGTTTTTAGCCAACACCAAATAACTTTGACCCAATTGATACCAGGCAGATTGAGCCACATCAGGCGAAGCATCTGTTATTTTGTTCAATACTTCAACAGCTAAATCATGGCTATCTGATTGGGCATACGCATAACCCAACCTAAACTGATCCGTAGGGGTGTTGTGTTCTTGAGTGACTGTTTTAGATAAATAAGGGATGGATTGACTGTATTGACCTAATTCAAAATAGCATTGGCCCAAAATATGGTCCAAGGAAGCTTTTTGGGACGAGGATACTTGAGCATACAATTCTTGGGCCACACTGATGGCTTTGCTGTATTCCTTCATCCTGAAATACACATCTGTTTTCAAGTATTCTGATCGCTGATTGAGCGATGCATCAACAAAAGGATGGCTCCAGTAGTTTAAGGCTTCCTCCCATGAATCAGTGCGGTAGGCTATATAACCCAAATAAAAACGAGCGGAATCCTTCCAAGATTCTTGGTCAAATAGATAACGCCAAGATATGATTGCCTCAGAAAAGTTTTCGATAGCCACCAATGAAAAACCTTGTTGATACACCTGCTTAAAATAGGCCGGGCGATGTAAAAAATCACTACCTACTTGTTTGTAGCGAACAGCGCTCTGGGTGTAGTCTCCCTGGCCAAAGGCGTAATCGGCGAGCACCAATAGCGATTCTTGAGTTCCAGGAACATTTGGGTGTTCGGTAAGCCATTGTAGTAAATTACTTTCAGCCCCAGCTCGACCCTGAAGTAAAGCGGCTTGGTGATAATATCGTTCCATATTTTGTTGGGACAAAAAATCAAGCGATTGATGATCCGTTAACAAGTCGGACCAGAGTTGTGCTGCTGCACCCCACTGCCCTAACTCATAATACCGTAAGGCATCTTGATGTAGTTGAAACGATGTAGGTTGTTGTTGTGCCGATACACTAAGGGTGTAAAAAAAACACAACAACAAGTAAATCAATTGATTAAATCGCTTTAAAGCCATATATTTTCAGGTAATTGACCATTGTTTCTCAAAAAAAAACAACTGTTTAAAGATAAATAAATTTGCGGCACACCGGGGACGAATTAAAAAGAACTTGCTACCTTTAGCGACGTATTTACTTATGAAAAATCCCGTACTAAGCCTAGAAAAAGCAGATATTTTCCAAGAACAACATTTGGTCTTAGGTCAAGTTAATGTAGCCGTTTATCCAGGTGAATTTGTTTACCTGATTGGAAAAACAGGCAGTGGAAAATCTTCCCTGATGAAAACCCTATACGGGGAATTACCCCTCACCCAAGGTCAGGGTCAAATCGTAGGATTTGACCTACCCAGTTTAACGGAAAAACAAATCCCATTTCTCAGAAGAAAAATTGGCATAGTATTTCAGGATTTTAAGTTGCTGCCTGATCGATCTGTTTATCAAAACTTGCGGTTTGTGCTTCGGGCTACCGGATGGATGGATGAAGGGTTAATCGAGCAAAAAAGCCATGAGGTCCTCGACAAAGTAGGCATGAAAACCAAAGGATTTAAATTTCCACATGAATTATCCGGGGGGGAACAACAACGCATCTCCATAGCCCGTGCCTTGCTCAACGACCCTGAGCTGATCATCGCCGATGAACCTACCGGAAATCTCGACCCGGAAACAAGCGTCGATGTCATGAAGGTTCTTTTGGAGCTAAACGCCTCAGGTAGAACCATTTTAATGGCCACGCACGATTACGCCCTAATTCTTAAATACCCCTTCAAAACACTGAAATGCGACCGCGGAACTGTTTTTGAAGTACAACAAAAAAGTGTATAAATGATCAGACTCGGTATAGACATCGGAGGATCCGGAATAAAAGGAGCGCTTGTCGATGTGCGCACCGGCCAATTGACTACAGAACGATACAGAATACCCACCCCTGTTGAACGCACTCCGGACTCAATGGCTGAGGTAGTGAATCAAATTGCGGAACATTTTCAATACAAAGGACTCATAGGAGTCGGATTTCCCTCAATTGTCAAACACGGCGTTTGCATGAGTCCAGGCAATTTGTCTCCTCTATGGGTTGGACTAAACATTGAAAAACTATTTGAATCCTACACCGGACAACCTTGTGCGGTCATCAACGACGCGGATGCGGCCGCCTGTGCCATTATGGATTACGGCGTAGGAAAAGGCAAAAAGGGATTTATTATCACCATCACAGTGGGCACAGGATTAGGGAGTGGTGCGTTTTTAGACGGAAAGCTAATTCCCAATTTTGAATTGGGTCAAATCCCCTACAAAAAGCATAAAAAAATAGAGTCTTGGGCATCGAGTGCTGCCCGAGAAAATGAAGGTCTCTCCTACAAAGAATGGGCCAAACGCTTCAATAAATTCCTGCATTTTGTCACTTTGATCAGCCCACCGGATCTAATCATTTTAGGGGGTGGAATTTCTAAAGAGTGGGATGAATTCAGTCCCTTCATCAAATGCAATGTACCAATTGTCCCTGCCGTTTTGCAAAATCAAGCAGGAATTATTGGTGCCGCAGCAGCAGCCTACCTCAGGGAATTTCCTGAACTGATACGCGAAGGCATATAATTAAATAAAAAAGCCACCTATCAGGTGGCTTTTTTTATAGCGTGAAATAGGCAGTTAAACGATTTTAAATCGTTTTCTGTCATTTTCAGTCAAGTAAATTTTTCGCAACCTCAAGTTCTTAGGGGTCACTTCTACATATTCGTCTTTTTGGATGTATTCCAAGGCTTCCTCTAAAGAGAATTTCACCGCAGGAACAATCTTAGCTTTGTCATCAGCACCTGAAGAACGAACGTTGGTCAGTTTCTTGGTCTTAGTGACATTCACCGTCATGTCATCACCACGCGAGTTTTCGCCGATCACTTGACCTTCATAGATATCCTCGCCTGGATCGATAAAAAACTTACCTCGTTCCTGCAATTTATCAATAGAATAAGGAATAGCTTTTCCTTGCTCCATAGAGACCAATGAGCCGTTTTGACGTTGTGGTATATCCCCTTTGAGCGGTTGGTATTCGAAGAAACGGTGGGCCATAATCGCTTCTCCAGCTGTGGCGGTCAGCAATTGATTTCTCAGACCGATGATCCCTCTTGAAGGGATGATAAACTCACAAATCATACGGGTACCTTTGGACTGCATCGAGGTCATTTCTCCTCGGCGCATAGAGACAAATTCAACAGCGCGTCCGGAAACCTCCTCAGGCAAATCAATGGTTAAATGCTCTACAG
Source organism: Flavobacteriaceae bacterium UBA3440 (assembly GCA_002378585.1). GTDB lineage: Bacteria > Bacteroidota > Bacteroidia > Flavobacteriales > Flavobacteriaceae > MAG-120531. The sequence goes on from DFSJ01000085.1 coordinate 9,397, forward strand.
GCTCACAAGCTACGCCATCAATTTCTTTGATAATTACCTGTGGCTGACCGATTTGAAGTTCATACCCTTCTCTTCTCATGGTTTCAATCAAGACAGAAAGGTGCAATACACCGCGGCCAAATACCATAAAACGGTCGGCACTGTCTGTATCTTCTACCCTGAGGGCCAAGTTTTTTTCCAACTCTTTTTGCAATCGCTCTTTGATGTGTCTAGAAGTGACAAACTTACCGTCTTTGCCAAAGAATGGGCTGTCGTTAATCGTAAAGAGCATACTCATCGTTGGCTCATCAATCGCGATGGTTTTCATCTGCTCTGGGGCATCGATATCTGCCACCGTATCGCCGATTTCAAAACCTTCAAGACCTACAATCGCACAAATGTCTCCTGTTTGCACTTCTTTTACCTTGAAACGGCCCAAGCCTTCGAATGTGAATAACTCTTTAATGCGCGATTTGATGATGCTTCCATCTCTCTTAATCAAAGCGATCTGTTGGTTTTCTTTTAAACTACCGCGTTGCAAACGACCAATCGCAATCCTCCCAGTAAATGAGGAGAAGTCCAGAGAGGTGATCAACATTTGGGTGTTTCCTTCTTTTGCTTGAAAAGTGGGTACGTGTTCGAGTACCATGTCGAGCAAAGGCTCAATATTGGTGGTCACTACTTTTGGGTCATGGCTCATCCAGTTGTTTTTAGCTGAACCGTATACAGTTGGGAAATCCAGCTGCCATTCTTCTGCGCCCAACTCAAACATCAGGTCAAAAACCTTCTCGTGTACTTCTTCTGGCGTACAGTTTTCTTTATCCACCTTGTTGATCACCACACAGGGTTTCAAACCAAGATCAATCGCTTTTTGGAGTACAAAGCGGGTTTGTGGCATCGGGCCTTCAAATGCATCAACCAACAGCAATACACCGTCAGCCATATTGAGCACACGCTCCACTTCACCACCAAAATCCGCGTGACCAGGGGTGTCTATGATGTTAATTTTAGTGCCTTTATAGGTAACTGAAACGTTCTTAGATACAATGGTAATCCCGCGCTCACGCTCCAGGTCGTTGTTGTCCAAAATAAGCTCACCAGTGTGTTCGTTTTCACGAAATAACTGGCAATGGTGCATGATTTTATCAACCAAAGTAGTTTTACCGTGGTCAACGTGGGCGATAATCGCAATGTTTTTAACTGATGACATAAAAAATAGGGTTATACCCGCTAAGGGCGCGCAAATATAGCTTTAAATATTCGATTGATCCTCGGGCCGAGGTTAAATTAACGATACGGCTGTTAACTATCTGACTTTTAGAAGTTAACAATGGTAGACCTGATGGCAGACAAGCGCGTCAGGAGCCCTTCTAATAGATCGAGTGACAACATATTTGCCCCATCGCTTTTGGCATTGGCAGGATCGAAATGAGTCTCGATAAATAAGCCGTCAACTCCGGCGGCAATTCCAGCTCTGGAAATGGTTTCAATCATCTCTGGTCTTCCGCCAGTCACCCCACTGGATTGGTTGGGCTGTTGCAAAGAGTGGGTCACATCCAACACCACAGGCGCATATTGACGCATGGTGGGGATCCCCCTAAAATCGACAATCATGTCTTGGTATCCAAACATGGTACCGCGATCAGTGACCATCACTTGATCGTTTTGACTGTCCAAAACTTTTTGGACGGCATGCTTCATGGACTCAGGACTCATGAATTGTCCTTTTTTCAAATTAACTACTTTTCCTGTTGCTGCTGCAGCCACCACTAGATCGGTCTGCCTGACCAAGAAGGCAGGGATCTGTAAAACATCGACATATTCAGCTGCCATGGCAGCATCGGAAACCTCGTGTATATCAGTTACTGTAGGCACACCAAAGGTCTGAGATACCTTGGCTAGGATTTTGAGTGCTTTTTCGTCTCCAATCCCGGTAAATGAATCAACCCTAGAGCGATTGGCTTTCTTAAAGCTTCCTTTAAATACATAAGGAATCTCCAATCGGTCAGTGATCTTCACAATACGCTCAGCGATGCGCAAGGCCATATCCTCACCTTCAATGGCGCATGGTCCTGCTAGAAGGAAAAACTGTTGGCTATCGGCGTGTTTGAGTTGAGGGATCAAAGACAAATTCATAGAGATAAATTTTGCCGACAAAGATAAGGTTATTTCCCGGCAACATACTCCTCCAGGTAGGAAAACCTGGGGGTCAGTTTTCCATCCGCAGTAGTGATTTGGGCTCGGGCCAATACCCCAGATTGATCTCCATCAAAAAAGGCGGGCAAAACGTATTTAGAAAATGCGATACTAAAGCCTGATGAGGCATCAACCGGAACTTCACAAGGCAAATTATCCACCGCCATTACGGCGAGAGCGTCCTCACTGCGCCAATCACACTCGGCCATATCTCGTGGATTTACTCCATAAATAGGATCCGAAATGGTGGACGACCTCAAGGTACTGGCTATTGGGGCACCGATATCACAGCTGATGTCTGCTATGACCGATATTTTTAAGCTGGGATCTTTTAGGTCATTCACATCAAGCATCATCGGAGCCCCTTTGCCGTAATAATGTCCCGCAATAAATAGATCACTTACCGCCGCCCATCGAAAGAAATTGTTGGCATAGAGCTCCGGGTGGGCAAAAAAGTGTTGCTTGTCTACCGTTGATCCCGGGCTGAGCTGAACATAGGAGCAGACATCGATAGCGGTATACACTGCGTGGGGATACTCATTGACCAAAAAATCCTCTGGATCAACACATGGTAGTCCCATAGCATCGAGTACCTCTGCAGCTCCAGAGCCCACACGACCTTTTCCTGTAAGTACGATCTTCACAGGCGGCAAGTTTATTTCCCGCAGCACATTCTTCAACGCGTTGATGTCGGCTAGATCAGAGGGTTTGGCCAACTCAAATAGTCCGTGTTTCAGTCCATAAGTGCGGATAGCATGGTAGGCCCCAACTACACCAGCGTAATAACCAAAGGCCACCAAACGCTGCCCGTTTTGATCGACTATAACCTCATGGTCAAACAAGGAAATTCCTTGGGCAAGAATGGCTTGAAGCAAGGCTCTGTTATACGATTGCTTTTTTATGGTATGAGAAAAGAAAAAATACTTTTTACCGGGTATCAATTGCTCAATCGGAACTTCTTTAACACCCAAGAGCACATCGCAAACAGAAAGATCTTCCTGTAAAATCGCCCCCACCTCAGCATAGGCACTGTCCGGGAACGCTCTGTGCACTGATGGCGCTACATAAATTTCTACACCGGGATAGTTTAACAAAGATGCACACGCATCAGGGGTGAGTACCACCCTGCGGTCAGGTGGGTATTTGCCTTCGGCAATCAGGCCAAAACGAATCATAAAACGGGATATACTTACTAAATTACAGCTATTCTCGCCGCTGCACAAATCTTTTCGTAACTTTGCCTCCCCATCTAAGGGGCCGAGTTGGTTTTGACAGCAAGGTCAGTTGGAGGGTAAGCACGTCGAGCGCTGAGAAACAGCTCGTAAATCTCATTTTTCAGACCTTTAAATGGCGAAAATAACTACGCTCTTGCCGCTTAATCCGAATTACAGTAGGATTTAGCCTCGTCCCCACCAGGTGGGGAAGCGAGATGTCCCTAAGAAGCCCTTGTTGTCGGCGTCTTATCCAGGGGCACCATCAAAGACAACATAGGATCGAAGCAGCTTCGACTGAGGTCCAAAACTAAAGAAGCTAAGCAAATGTTGGGCGGTTTTCGGTCAGACATTTGTCGAAAACCAATCGAAAACTAAACGTGTAGAAAGCTTTTTAATTGCTTGTTTGGACGAGGGTTCAAATCCCTCCGGCTCCACAAAGTTCAACCTTCAACCTTTTTGGTTGGAGGTTTTTTGTTTTCACGCCAACCCTAATAGCTGTTTTACACAAAAAATTTCCTCTATATTTATTCACTTAAATTTTGTCATGAAAAAATTGATCAGTTATGCGTTAATCGCCTGTTTAGGCGTATTAAATCTTCAAGCACAGGTTACCTCTCCAGAAGCCTTTTTGGGTTATAAACTAGGTGAGCGATTCACCCCTCACCACAAAATGGTGGACTATTTTAAGGAAGTAGCGGGACAAAATCCAAACATCAAATTGATCCCCTATGGGGAAACCAATGAAAAAAGACCTTTGTTCGTGGCGGTATTGGCCAGTGCGGAAAATATGGCCCGTCTAGAACAAATCAGAACTGACAACCTTAAACGCTCAGGACTTATTTCAGGAAACCCAACTACCCAGGTGCCCATCAACTGGATGTCTTTTAACGTTCACGGAAACGAATCCGTCGGTATGGAAGCGGCCATCGCCACCTTTCACACCTTGGCTGATCCCTCGAATACCCAAGTTCAGGCTTGGCTAAAAGATCAAGTAGTGGTGATCGACCCATGCATTAACCCCGATGGGAGGGATCGATATGCGATGTGGTACAATCAAAAAATGAATACTTTGATGCAGCCCGATCCTCAATCCATGGAACACAGTGAACCCTGGCCTGGAGGAAGAGCCAATCATTATCTATTTGACCTCAATAGGGACTGGGCATGGCAAGTTCAGGTGGAAAGTCAACAAAGACTAAAACTCTACCAGCAGTGGATGCCTCAGCTTCACTTAGATTTTCACGAGCAAGGAATCGACAATCCATTTTACATGGCGCCTGCCGCAGAACCGCTTCACGCTCAACTATCCCCCTACCAACATCAATTCCAAGATCTGTTTGGACGTAATACAGCCAAATATTTTGACCAAATGGGCCGTTTTTATTTTACCAAAGAACGTTTTGACCTACTCTACCCAGCCTATGGAGACACTTACCCTATGTACAACGGCGCCATTGGCATGACTATAGAGCAAGGGGGCGGAGGGCGAGCAGGAATCGGCATGCGCAACGCAGTGGGCGACACAGTTACCCTGGCACACAGGATTGAGGGTCATTACACAGCAGCGCTTTCCGCAGTAGAAATGACCAGTATTCATAAAGTGGAGTTACTCAAACAGTACAGCACTTATTTCAGTTCAAATGCCTCTGCCCCAAAGGGCAAATACAAAAGCTTTGTCATCAAACGAGAAAGTAACCCAGCGCAACTGGAAAAGCTGATGGCATTGTTGGACAAAAACGGCATTCAATACCAAAGAGCTAAATCAAAATCAGGAGTTAAAGGATATGCGTACCAAAGTGGTCAATCTCAAGCTGTATTCTCTGTATCTGATCAAGATTTATTGATCAGCGCTTATCAACCAAAATCAGTGTTGACCCAAGTGCTGTTTGAGCCCAATCCGCAACTAAATGATTCGATCACTTACGACATCACCAGTTGGTCTATGCCCTATGCCTATGGGCTAAACGCTTATGCTACTGAAGATAAATTAGTGGGGCAGGGTACCTTTAACTTGCCCAAAAAAGAGGTTCATACCCCTGACCAAACTCCGGTGGCCTACATAGCTGCCTGGCAAGGAACCAAACACGCTGCCTTTCTGGCCCAATTACTGCAGGCCAATGTTCGGGTAAAATATGCTGAAAATCCATTTAGCGTAGGTGGAAAAAGCTATCCCCAAGGAAGCTTACTGATCACCAAAGGAGGAAACCAACATCATAAAGATTTTGACCAAAAAGTAATCGAGATAGCCCTTCAAAATCAGGTGGAACTAGAAACGTCTTCAACGGGTTATGTGGATTCGGGAAATGATTTTGGATCTCCAGAAATTCGGGTCATTAAGGCTCCTAAAATCGCATTGGTGGGTGGATCTGGCACCTCATCGTTAAACTATGGAGAGATCTGGCATTTCTTTGAACAGGAGCTTAAATACCCATTAGCCCAACTAGAGGCCTCATCCATAAATAGCGCAGATTTAAGCAAATACGATGTCATTATACTGCCCTCGTTGTTTGGCAGTGCTGTCAATGATCGATCTAAGCAAAAACTCACTGAGTGGGTAAAGGCAGGAGGGAAACTAATCGCTATTGACGGTGCCTTAGGGTTATTTGTTGATCAAGAGGGTTATGGACTAAAAACGTACAGCACAGCGGAGCAAAAAAAGGCTGCCGATAAACGCGCAGAAGAAATTACTGCTAAAGAGCGTTTGGCACCCCACAAACAAGCTGAGCGACTGGCGATTTCCGAAGAAGCTACTGGAGCCATCTACCAAGTCACTATGGACATCACTCACCCATTAGGTTACGGTACAGAAGGAATTTACTACACCTTAAAAAACAACAGCAACAGATATGCCTATTTAGACCATGGAGTCAATGCGGGCATCATCAAATCAGCCAAAGCATACAGAACTGGATTTATTGGATACAAGATCAAAGAGCAAATGGCTGAGTCCTTGGTAATTGGTTCGGAACGAATCGGAAGAGGTCACCTGGTATATTTTGCCGACAACCCCATTTTTAGGGGGTTTTGGGAAAGTGGTAAGTTGGTGTTGTCCAACGCGATATTTATGGTGGGGCAATAGTGCCTTTCAGCCTAAACCAATAAAAAAAAAACGCCCTTTCGGGCGTTTTTTTATTCGTAACAGTATTTAACTACTTGAAGCAGATCCTCTTCCACATCCAAGTCATAAGTTCCTGACTTAAAAAATTCTTTAAGGTTTCGCTGAGGAAACATTTTGATAAACCCAATCTTTGTTCTCGGCACTTCGATCAACTGCTCCGCTGCAGACTCCCATACAAAAAAAGTGTAAGTAGGTTGTTTAAATCCAGCGGGGGTGGGTCGTTCATACCCTGATCTTGGAGGTTTGGCCTCTTGAAAGCTGATTTTTTCTTTAAGAAAAAGAAGATAACCTTCTTTAATTACTCCTGCTGAAGCAAAATAACCGAGTCGATATTTTTTTTGATCATCGTTATACCCCAAGCAAACATAGGCCTTCGGGGTATTGGTTTTTAAAGTAACTACTAAACCCTTTTCCTTTTGAATATAATTTACCTTTTTAGCTTCCAACAATAATTCCATTTCATCATTAAATGCATTGTACTTGACCATATAATTGGTGGTCAGTCCAGAAATACTTGCCAAGGTGTATTCTTCTTGGATATAAGGTGTCCCTTTGGCGTTGGCAAATCCCTGCTGAAACTTATCATACAGGGTTGAATTGTTGTTGAGGATGTGGCTGGCATTGGCCATGGATTCTTGACTAAAACCAGTATTTGACCATAAGATGGCCAAAAAAACAAAGAACAAAATCTTTTTCATTCATTGAAAATTTAGGGGATGAGTATCAAATACATCAACCAATTCAATCAAAAGTAATCACATTTCGATCATTGTGCACTCGCCTAGGCTAAAAAGCCCATTTTTTTTGACTAATTTTTACCATCATTTCTAGGATTATGAGCAATTATCACATCAAAAATTTAGAGGAATATTTTGCGGTCTACCGCAAGTCTATACGCCAACCAGAACTTTTTTGGCAGGAAGTAGCTGAGGAACACTTTGTCTGGCGCAAACGATGGTCCAAAGTATTGAGTTGGGACTTCAACAAACCCGAGATTAAATGGTTTGAAGGCGCACAGCTCAACATCACAGAAAATTGCATCGATCGCCACCTCAACACCAAAGCAGACAAGACTGCTTTCTTGTTTGAACCCAACGACCCTAAAGAACCTGCCCAACACATCACGTATCAGCAGCTATACGAGCGAGTAAACAAAATGGCCAACGTATTAAAGAGCCAAGGCATTCAAAAGGGAGATCGCGTGTGTATCTATTTGCCCATGATCCCTGAGCTGGCCGTGGCTGTTTTGGCTTGTGCGCGTATTGGCGCCGTTCATTCCGTAGTTTTTGCTGGTTTTTCTGCCGGAGCACTCGCGACAAGGATCAACGATTGCGATGCGCGCATGGTCATCACTTCAGATGGTTCATTTAGGGGCAATAAAACCATAGACCTCAAAGGAATTGTGGATGACGCACTCGAACATTGCCCAGGTACGTCCAGCGTGTTGGTGGTCGAACGCACCAAAAACAAAGTGACCATGAAACCAGGGCGGGATCAGTGGTTGGCTCCACTGCTGGATGAGGCTGATGTACACTGCACTCCGGAATGGATGGACGCTGAAGACCCCCTGTTTATTTTATACACCTCAGGATCAACAGGTAAGCCTAAAGGCATGTTACACACCACTGCAGGATATATGGTGTATACGGCTTACACCTTTAAAAATGTATTTCAACACCAAAGCGAGGATATATATTGGTGTACGGCAGATATCGGTTGGATCACGGGACACTCCTATATCGTATATGGCCCACTGGCCAATGGAGCCACCACCGTACTCTTCGAAGGCATTCCCTCCTACCCTGATTTTTCTAGATTCTGGGATGTGATTGACAAACACAAAATCACCCAGTT
>DFSJ01000085.1:18031-18344 GCA_002378585.1 Flavobacteriaceae bacterium UBA3440
CAGTTATATACGGCACCCACCGCTATACGCGCCCTAGCCAAAGAGCGATTGGATTATGTCACTTCGCACGACCTCTCGAGTTTGCGGATTTTAGGAACCGTAGGTGAACCGATCAACGAGGAAGCGTGGCACTGGTACAACGACCACATTGGCAACAAGAGATGTCCCATCGTCGACACCTGGTGGCAGACAGAAACCGGAGGAATACTCATTTCTCCTTTACCGATGATTACACCGACCAAACCCACGTATGCGACACTTCCTTTACCCGGTATACAACCTGTGTTGGTCGATGAAAATGGTATTGAAATCA
>DFSJ01000150.1 GCA_002378585.1 Flavobacteriaceae bacterium UBA3440
AAATTAACCGGTATGGCGTTCCGTGTGCCCAATGCGGATGTTTCCGTAGTGGATTTAACCGTAAAGGTTTCTAAGCCTACTTCTATGGCAGAAATTAAACAAGCGTTTAAAGCAGCTTCAGAAGGTTCATTAAAGGGAATCTTGGGTTATACGGAAGATTTAGTAGTTTCTCAAGATTTTATCGGTGATGCACGTACGTCAATTTTTGATGCTGACGCGGGTATTGAGTTAAATAGCACATTCTTCAAATTGGTTTCTTGGTACGACAATGAAGCGGGTTATTCAAATAAATTGATCGACCTAGCCAAGCACGTATCTAGTCTTTCATAACTATACCAAAATCATTTAGGCTTTGAGAACACCCTGTGAATAGGGTGTTCTATGCCTTTTTTAACCGACGATTATGATTTTAATTGCAGACAGCGGGGCGACTAAATCCGATTGGATTGCCTTGGACAAGAATGGAGATAAACTCTTTTTAACCCAAACCTTGGGATTGAGTCCCGAGGTGTTGACTAAAGAAGTGATCCAAGATCGATTGGCCAATAATTTTGAGCTCTCCAAAAATAGCCGCCAAGTAAAACAATTGTTTTTTTATGGAGCTGGTTGTGGAACAGCTAGAATGAAAACCTTTTTAGGAGATATTTTTCAGTCCTTTTTTCCCAATGCCCAGATCAATGTAAAAGAGGATACCTACGCAGCCATTCACGCAACTACCAATTTAGAAGAACAAGCCATTGTTTGTATTTTAGGTACAGGATCTAACTGCAGTTATTACGATGGACATCAGGTATTCCAGAAAGTTGCCTCGTTGGGGTATATCATGATGGATGACGGTAGTGGCAATTATTTTGGTCGCAAACTGATTCGCGATTACTACTTCCACAAAATGCCACAGGATTTGGGCATACGCTTTGCCAAGGAGTACAACCTAGAAGCGGATAACATCAAGGATAACTTGTATAAACAGCCTAACCCGAATACTTATTTAGCCACATTTGCCCGTTTTATTGTGGAGAACAAAGAGCATTCGTATTGCAAAGGAGTGATTGAAAAAGGGCTTCAGCAGTTTATCAACAATTACATCATGCAGTTTGAACTGGCCACCAAGGTTAAAGTGAATTTTGTGGGCAGTATTGCCTTCTATCTGCAGGATGAACTTAGAGCCGCCCTTGAACGCAATGACCTAAGGGCTGGAGTAATCGTGCAAAGACCTATTGATGGTCTAGTCGATTTTCATAAAAAAACCATCTAAGCGTTTAGGCGTCTAAAATCGCAATCGCAGAAATTTCTACGCGCACCCCTTTGGGAAGCCCAGCAACAGCCACGGTTTCTCTGGCGGGTGCGCTTTTTTCTGAGATGTATGAGCCATATATTTTATTGACCGCCGCAAAATCAGCCATATCGGTCAAAAAAATACTCACCTTAACTACGTTTTCCCAATCACCTCCTGCCTGGGACAAAACGGCTGACAAGTTTTTCATCACTTGAGTCGTTTCCTCTTCAATACTTCCTGTGATCAATTCTCCTGTAGATGGATCTAAGGGAATTTGACCAGAAATAAATAATTGTTGCCCTACTTGAACAGCTTGACTGTATGGTCCAATAGGAGCAGGGGCATCTGGGGTAAGTATCACTTTTTTCATCTTATCTCTGGTTTCTTTTTTCCCATTTCAAGTCGCTTAACATGGAGCTTTTGATACCAATAAAAAAGTACCATCGCTCATAAGCGCCAAAAGGTGTCCAATCAAAATTAAGTCTAAAATCGTTTAAGTCGCGATCTATTCGGATTTGGGTAAGGGTAAATCCTTGATTTTTAAAATCATAACCCGAGGAAACGCCCATGCCCCATTTTGGGGTTAATTGAATGTCTCCAGAAAACATTAGGGAGTTGTTTGAAAATTCACTTTGTCTTTGCTCATTGGCATAGGTGACCGCATAGGCTAAATTAAAATTCCATTCTATATCAGTTGCGTAGACTGGATTTTTGATTTCCGATGGTTTTTTTGGCTTGTTGTATCCCGTTTCATATGGGTTTGAATTACGCCCGAAAAGCCCGTCAGTTCTGCCTTGCGAAGTTTCTGCATAAAACAAATCCCCCTGACTTTCCTGAGAATCCTCCGATGAATCTGTTTGTTTTTTATCCTTTTTAAACATGTCGCTATTGATGGAATAACTCAGGTTGGCACTGGCTCTAGTCAGACGCATCAAAGCTCCGTTTTGTTGGGCTACCAGGGTGTTTATTCTTCTTCCTTGTGCATCGATGTCATAAGGATCTAAATTCCCATTTATATTTAATTTTAGTTGATTGTCAAACAAACTGGTTCCACCTGTGAACCTAAATGGGTTTAACCTAAGCGAGTCAGCTTGAAAATTATAACTTGAGGATATGGTTAGGTTTTCGATGATTTTAACTTTGCGCGGCTCTGTGCGGGTACTGTCTTTGGACCTCACTTTTGCTTCAAGGGCATTCTGTAGTGAAAAACCTAGGCTTTGACTGCTGTTTAACCCTGGAGCCCCATATAAGGTGCCTTCAAAACGAGAATAAGGAACCATGGTCCCGTCCGTGCCTAAATACTCATCGTAGTACTGATCGTAGGCTGGGGTGTATCCAATACTTGCCGAGGGGCGCATCACGTGTCGCAACGCCTGAATTCGTTTTCCCTCTTTGCGCACAAAAGTTCCGTATAGGGTAGTCCCAATGCTGGCACTTAAATTGTATTGGCTAAATCGATCAAATCCTTGAAGGGTATCCAAAACAATCCTGTCTTCCACCATACTTCGGGCAAATGTCTGGGTGACCCAATTGTCTTCAAAGTTTCCCCCAAGAGATACACTAAAGTGTTTGGCCACTTTGAAATTGGTGTTGAACGGTATGCTGTGTTTCATTCCCATACGGCTGTCCTCAAACATTTTGGGTGTCAAGAACAAGGAATCGGTTGTTCGAATTCTGTTTTCTCCTCGAACGCTGTACTGGAGATTGATGTTTTGAAAAATACCTTTTTTTGAGGCACCCCTGGCGACAAATGGATAGATTCGCTCCATGCTGGCTTGCAGGGTAGGGAGGGTAAGGTTGACTTCTTGAGTATTGGTGTTCTGGTTATGAGACGCCGTTAAACTCATGTTAACAGAAGGATACTCAGGAAAGGTTTTATTGAAGTTAATCGATGAAGAAAGGTTGTTGTTTTGGGTGTTGGGTAGGTTCATCTGGTTTAACGAATTCCTGAAGTACTGACTGCTCCCCAAGTTTACCGATGCGGAAAACCGGGCTGTTGGATGGGCCTTTCCGTCCTGGCTATGTGACAATTGCAAGTTATAAATAGTGTTGCGCGCATAGTCACTAAATCCCTTTTGGGAATTGACTAGATTCTCGTACCTGAAATTAAAGTTTCCGTTGTATTTGTATTTTTTGGTGTACACGGACTGGGCTCTAAAACCATAACTGCCATTGGAATACAAGTCGCCCGTTAAATTGAGGTCTACATAATCACTGATGGGAATATAATATCCGCCATTTTGCAAAAAATAACCCCTTCTAGGGTCGTTGCCAAAGGTAGGCATCATCAATCCAGCTGTGCGTCCTGTGGTGAGTGGGAAGTAGGCAAATGGTAAGGCCACAGGCGTAGGTACATCTGCAATGTATAGGTTGCTAAAACCAGCGACCATTTTTTTTTGGGGCACAAACTTTGCTCGGTTGATCTTGATGTAATAATCAGGATCCTCTGGGGTCATCGAGGAAGTGAGTATCACATCCTTGAGAAAAAAGACTGAGTCATTTTCCTTCTTGGTATATTGAGCTTTGACATTCATGTTTTCAGACCTCATTCCGCCTCCGGCATTTTGTTGGGTTCTAGAATTCCAGATCAAGGCCTTTTGGGTATCGATATTAAATCGGATAGAGTCTGGTTCCACGGAGTTACTTCCTTGCTTAAAATCAGGGGTTTGCGTTAGTATCCCCTCCTTATTCCTCAGTCGTCCAGCATACACCTCGTTTTTTAAATAATCCAGAATGATGACTCCAGACTTTAGTTCCATGTCTTGGTAATAGAGCTCAGCTTGGTTATAGAGGTATATCCGGCTTTCAGACTGCTTTAGAATGATAGAGTCTTTAGCTGTATACCTTATTTTTGATAGGATGTTGCTCTTTTTTCCACCGGTTTTTGTCTGGGTAGTATCTTTGGTTACCCCAGGTGGTTGGTCTGTTATTTTGGAAGAATCAGCGGATAATTCTTGGGCATGCGTGAGGTGGCTCAAGAATAAAAACGCTGCCCCATAAAGAAGACGAAGAAAGTTTGTTTGCACTGGCTAATCACCTATTTTTGTGTATCCAAGGGTATTGAATGGCACCAAAATTAAGCATTTTTAAAGAGCCCTTGGCCGTTCGTCCACATTAACCGGTATGATTGTATGATTTTTTCTCTAAACAAAAAATGGCCCTTGTTTATTTTATGCGCCATAGCCCAATGGACGGTCATGGGGTACTCTGTTGCCGATTTCGTTAATCCAAAACCAGTTAAACCATTTGTGGTGGTCCTAGATGCGGGACACGGAGGAAATGACCCTGGAAATGTCCACAATGGTTTTCGAGAGAAAGAGATTGCTTTAAACATCACGCTAAAGGTGGGCGCTCTGTTGGAAAAAAATCCAAATTTTAAAGTGATTTATACCCGAAAATCGGATGTTTTTGTCGATCTGATGCAGCGGGGAAAAATGGCCAATCAGACGGATGCTGATTTGTTTGTGTCGATCCACTGTGATGCGCATACCTCGTTAGCCTCAGGGGCTAGTACGTTTGTTTTAGGGCTTCATGCCAATGAGAAGAATTTTAATGTAGCCAAAAAAGAAAACTCTGCGATCTATTTAGAAAAAGACTTTGAGACTAGGTATGCACAGTACAACATCAATAGCCCTGAAGCAGTGATCGGTATGACGATTATGCAAGAAGAGTTTTTGGATCAAAGCGTGCTTTTAGCTCAACTGATTCAAAATAATTTTGTTCAACGATTGGGAAGGAAAGACAGACAGGTGAAGCAGGCTGGATTTATTGTGCTTCACCAGACTTTTATGCCCAGTGTGCTTGTGGAAACTGGATTTCTGTCAAATCCCACAGAAGGTGCTTATTTAAACTCTGCTCAAGGTCAGCAGCAGATGAGTCAGGCCATTGCGGATGGAATACTTACCTACCACAAACGCATCTCCGGTGCTACACAGTCTTTAGTAGTTGCGCCTCCTAAGTCGGCCAATGCGCCCAAGGAGTCAACGAGTACTCCCATCAACACGACAGAAAATGAGGCCGTACTGTTTGCCGTTCAGTTGGCAGCTTCCAAAAATAATTTAGACTTAACCCCTGCCAATTTCAAGGGATTGAATGGGGTGAAAAAACAAGACTTTGGCCTTTTGTACAAATATTTTTGGGGACATACTTCATCGTATTCAGAAGTCAAGAAATCTCTAGTTTCTGCTCAGAAGTCGGGTTACCCATCCGCTTTTGTCGTAGCGTTGAAAAATGGAAAACTTGTCTCTGTTCAAGAGGCGCTTGGAGCGAATAAATAATCGCTTTTGGTGAATTATTCTTAAATTTGAAGAAATCCAGAATTTTATGGCATTTAAATTTTCCAGAGAGCTTAAAACAGGCATTGTAGGAATTGGCGGTATTCTCCTGTTTATCCTCGGGTACAGTTATTTAAAATCCTCCCCATTATTTGATAACAGCATGACTTTGTACGCGGTATACGATCATGTTGGAGGGCTTCAATCAGGAACTACGGTAAGCATCAACGGTTTCCAAGTGGGTCAGGTTAAAGACATCCGTTTTTTGGATGCATCGGGTAAGCTTTTGGTGACCATGTCTGTGGATGGTGGTTTAGCTTTTAGCAATCAATCGCTAGCTGAGTTGTTTGATACGGGTATTATTGGTGGTAAAGGTATACAGATATTACCCAAAGTAACTATGCCTTACATTCCGGTACAGTCTGGAGACACACTGCCCACCCAGGTTAAACCTGGATTGACCGAATTGTTGCAGCAACAAATCAATCCCTTGCAGCTCAAAGTGGAAAGTATGATTAACAACGCAGATTCTGTGATGTTGGGTATTAACCAACTCATGAATCCAGCCACTAGAAATCATCTTCAAGAATCGATCAGCGGATTAAGCTTACTCATTGCTCAACTTAACGAAACTACTTCCTCAATTAATACCGTGATGGGAAAACACGGAAAAACTTTAGATAGAGGACTTACGGATTTAGGTGTTTCTGCCAAAAACTTGGCAGCCATAACAGATTCTATTAACCGCCAAGATCTTGGGGCGACGATCAGACACTTGGGTGACGCACTAGCTCAGATAAATGAAATCCTTGACCAAATGAATCAAGGAAAGGGATCACTTGGTCAATTGGCACAAAATGAAGATTTGTACCAGCATTTGTCTCAAAGCACTCAAGAATTGGCCCTTTTATTACAAGACATGCGTCTAAACCCCAAACGTTATGTTCATTTATCTGTTTTTGGAAAAAAACAGAAAGCGTATGAAAAACCCAGCGATGACCCAGCACATCAGGCAACAGACACAATAACAATGAAATAATATGCTCATGTCAATTTGGTCTCAAATCCTGTTTTCACTGCTTTTTATTTCAGGGATTGGTTTGTTTGTACGCCATATGGTTCGCCTGCGTCAAACTATTTTTCTAGGGAGACCCGAAAAGATCGATGATCAACCAAAAAAACGCTGGGCTCAAATGGTTCGCGTAGCTATGGGTCAATCTAAAATGGGGGCTCGTTTTGTTCCGGGTATACTGCATGGGGTTGTTTATCTGGGATTTATTATCATCAATATTGAGGTATTAGAAATTGTTTTGGATGGATTTTTGGGTACCCATCGCTTGTTTGCAGGACTACCTGGATATCGATTTTTGATCAATACATTCGAACTATTTGCTCTGTTAGTAGTCGTTGCCGTGGGTATTTTTTGGATCAGACGCAACGTAATCCACGTGAAAAGACTGGCCCATGGCGAGCTTAAGGGTTGGCCTAAATTGGATGCCAACCTCATTTTGTATATCGAGTGGTTCCTGATGGGATTATTTCTTTTGATGAATGCAGCCGATGCTCAATTACAGCAACTAGGCACACCACACTACCCAACGGTAGGTCCTTGGCTGGTCAGCAGTCTAATTCAACCTCTATTTGCTGGATTACCGGCCTCTATGTTGGTTGTGATCGAACGAGGCGCTTGGTGGTTACATATAGCAGGCATCTTATTTTTTCTCAATTATTTATATTACTCAAAACACCTGCATATCCTACTGGCATTCCCCAA
>DFSJ01000081.1 GCA_002378585.1 Flavobacteriaceae bacterium UBA3440
AACGACAATCACCCACCACACAAGACTTTCTGCCGAATCATGGTTTGTTAAATAATACGAGGTTACCTCAGCATTTCATGGATCGAATCTAGCATCTAACAACACCATCGTATCCAAATGTGTTTTGTAGTGCTGAATAACTATATTTGCCCGAATGCTTGAAACAATCACATGAAAGATCAACTGATCAAAGACGGAAAATACACCTACTTAGAAATTGGAACGGGACAGCCTTTAGTGATCCTTCACGGTTTGATGGGGGGGTTAAGCAATTTTCAAGGAGTCACTGATTTTTTCCCACCGAAAGGATATCAGGTAATCATACCTGAACTACCGATCTACGACATGCCGCTATTAAAAACTACGGTTAAAAGTTTTGCTACTTATTTGAAAGGATTTCTTACCCACAAAGGGCTAACGAATGTGATTTTAATCGGCAATTCACTAGGGGGGCACATAGGTCTTCTTTTTTCAAAGATGCATCCAAGCATGGTAAAAGGCCTGGTGATTACTGGAAGCTCTGGTTTATATGAAAGTGCGATGGGTGATAGTTATCCCAAAAGAGGAGACTATGAATTTATCAAACAGAAAGCACAAGACGTGTTTTATGATCCGGCAGTAGCCACTAAAGAGATTGTAGATGATGTCTACGCAACGGTTAACGACCGCATGAAATTGGTAAAAACTTTGGCGATTGCTAAAAGTGCTATCCGCCACAATATGGCTCAAGATCTGCCAAAAATGTTGATGCCCACCTGTATCATTTGGGGTAAAAACGACAAGGTAACACCTCCTAATGTCGCTGAGGAATTTGAGCGCCTGATGCCTAATGCTGAGTTATTTTGGATCGATAAGTGCGGCCACGCACCCATGATGGAGCATCCAGATGAGTTCAATCGCCTACTAGATCTTTGGCTTCAAAGCCGTTCATTTTAAATCTTTTAAATGAAAATCACGAGTGCTGACTTTGTCATGAGCAATGCCAAGGTGGCGCAGTGTCCTGCTGAGCCTCTGCCAGAATACGCGTTTATCGGACGTTCCAACGTGGGCAAATCCTCACTGATCAACATGTTGGTGCAGCGCAAAGGCCTAGCAAAAACTTCCGGGAGACCAGGAAAAACACAGCACATCAATCACTTTAAAATCAATCAAAACTGGTTTTTGGTAGATTTACCTGGATATGGCTATGCCCGTGTATCCAAAACGGCCAAAAAAACCTTCCAAAAATACATCACTAACTACTTCTTGGAACGCACTCAGTTGATGTGTGCTTTCGTTTTGGTAGACATCCGCTTGGAAGCACAAAAAATAGACCTCGAATTTATGCGCTGGATGGGTACCTCAGAGATTCCCTTTTGCATCATCTTTACTAAAGCGGATAAAATAGGCCCTCAAGTAATCACTAGACAAGTACTGGATTACGAAAAAAAATTATTAGAAGATGGCTGGGAATCTATGCCGCAGCATTTTGTTACTTCTTCAGCGGCGCACCAGGGCAGAGAAGATTTACTCGCCTATATAGACGACATCAATAAATCGTTTTACGCCCAAAAACGATAACTTACTACTGAGTTAGATCTAATTTTTCTGCAAAATAGGCGCAGAAATCCCGCATAGTCTCCGTCATTTTTTCATCCTGAGTAGCCTTGTAAAAAGTATCTGCCATGGTCAATAAAGTCTGATGAAAAAAGATTTTCATTTCGTCTACAGGCATGTCTTTAGTCCAAAGATCAATGCGCAATGACTCTTTTGTTTTTTGGTCCCATACCGACAATAAAAACGCCTTGGTTTCAGATCGTTCAACTCCACCGTCAGGTGCCGACCAAAACAATTGTTCAGGAACTTTATTTACATCTAAACCTACCTCAAGAGTAATATGGGACTGGTGAACCACTTCATTTTTCATAACTTATTTTGATTTTGCAGGTTTATACCCAGATGATTCAAAGAGCGATCGAGCATCCATGGCTAGCATTGCTTCCAAGCTCAAATTAGGATGACTTTGCGCGTAGGAAGAAACAATTTTCCATCCGAAATACTTGCCGACCATCGGTGGGATTTCACGGTCCATGTCAAGACCAAACTTAGAAAATGGCCCTGGCATCAAAAGATTAATCCTTAAATTTTGATCCGTAGCATATAGCCAGGCTTTATCTAAAAATATTCGCCACAAATCCGCTTCGTGTTTTTGTATCCAATCCCACTGACTAGCATCATATCCTAAATGAGCTTGAATATTTTGCTCTGGCCAAAGGAGATATTGTGTGTGTAACACCATCCCTTGAGCTATCATATGATCAAGCAGGTAGGTAGCTGTTCGTTGTTCAATGGCCTTGCGCCCTATGGCTGCCGCTATTTTAACCAATAACTGAGATGGCTTCATGGTCTGCTTGATATAGGCAGGTAATCCCTGATAAAAAGGGTGTTCCGTTCCTAAAAAATTATCCAAACCCAAAACCACCAGGCTATCCGCATCAATCACCGAATAATTATAATCTACCTCGCTAATCAAGGTATAAAACTTGGGTGTCTTTCGCTGGGGAAGGTGGTGTTTAACCCGAGCTAAAAGTTGAGCAAGATCTTTCTTTTGGCTACTGAAATCACCAAAAACTAGCTCAGTCTCTCTAAATAATTCAAGCTCTAAAGAATCCACACGTTTAGCTTCCCAGATAGAATCTGGCGTGTACTCTGGCAAAAAAACAGAGAAATCCTGTCGAAGTTCAGCGATGGATCGGGTGGTATCACGATAAAAGGCCACATCAAAACGAGCCACATGCACTTGATCTAGTTCTAGAGGAGGAATGTCTTCTTGGGGCGTTTTGTGGCAACCCAACAAAACTATACCAATCAAAAGGACGGGGAAAAACCTGTGATTACTCATTGTCTTCTCTTGAAGCATTCGTTAATTTAACTTAATTTTGAGCGCTGCTAAGTTACTTCTTTCCTCTAAAAAATACCCGACTATGGACACCAAAAAAGTGATTGATCACATCGTACAATGGCTCAAAGATTATGCCGCTCAATCAGGTAACGGCGGTTTTGTTATCGGTGTTTCTGGAGGAATTGATTCTGCGTTGACATCGACACTTTGCGCTTTGACTGGCTTAGAAGTATTGTGCCTGGAAATGCCTATTCATCAAGCCGCAAGTCAAGTGAACCGAGCTCAAAATCACATCAACTGGCTCAAAAAAAATTACCCTAATGTACGTGAGCACCATGTCGAATTGACTGGAGTTTTTGATGCACTGGTGAATACATTACCGCAACACGATGCTACAGAACAACAATTTTTAGCCCTAGCCAATACCCGTGCTCGACTTAGAATGAGTACACTCTATTATTTTGCCGGCCTTCACCGCTATTTGGTGGCAGGAACTGGAAATAAAGTAGAAGATTTTGGTGTAGGCTTTTACACCAAATACGGCGATGGTGGAGTTGATTTAAGCCCCATTGCCGATTTATTAAAAACTCAAGTATACACCTTAGCTGAAGCACTTGGCGTGCATCAAGATATTCTAGTTGCCCCGCCCACTGATGGACTTTGGGGGGACCACAGAACCGATGAAGACCAAATAGGAGCTTCCTATCCTGAACTTGAATGGGCCATGGGGGCCTACGACAGGGGAAAAACAACCGAGGATTTCACCGGCCGAGAAAAAGAGGTGATGGCAATCTATACCCGATATCACCTGTCCAACAAACACAAAATGGAGCCGATACCCGTGTGTCAAATCCCAAAAAACTGGCTGTAAAACTCGTCTGGCAAACCGTTAGCTAGCGCGCAATAACCACCCTGCCTAAATGCTGGTTGAGCAGGTTGTACAACTGTCGATAATTCATCACCTCTTCAAGCGCTTCTACTTGATCGGTGTCCGGCGACAAGGTAGTTTGTTGAATATGATCCATGATTTTATCAATCAGAAAACAGCGCAGGGTCAATACGGTTTCCGTAACCAACTGAGCTAAACTTGCCTTTTTTTCTTTGGGATAAATCTCTTTTCTGTCCCAAGCATCTAGTTGATATTTTTCGTCTTCCATCAGCAGATAGGCCACTAATTGGGCTGATGAGTCATCCATTTGATGCACCATGCGCTGAGCGTCAAAATTTGGATCTGAGTGATACCCTTGAATCAGGGTGGTGTACAGTGATTTAAATCCTGGGTGGCTGAGCTCAACCTCATCCATTTGTAGGTCTAAAAATATTTTCTCAAAAACCTTGGCCGTGATTTTTTTTCGTTCCATGGACCAAGTTCCATCAGGCTGAGCTGATTGTATCCATTCATCAAAGTCTACCTCTTGAGTTCCATACAAAAGCAACAATTCGATGATTTTTTGCTCCAACAACTCTAGTTGATCTTTGCGTTCCCGTTCTGGGTTGGGCTTCACTACCTCAAAAGACTTTCTGGGGGCAGAGTAGCGAACAGGCGTAGATTTGCCCATTTTTTTATCGATCTGAGCTAAAGTGTCAAACAAAACAGACTCAGACACTTCCATGATTTGGGCACAAGATTGAATGTACACCTCTTGTTTAATAGGATCAGGGATTAGTGAAATACTCTGAACCATATCGCGGATAGTCTCCGCCCGCTTGATCGGGTCTCCCTGAGTTTCAGCAACCAAAAGGGTGGCTTTAAACTGAATAAAGTCTTTTGACGCTGATTTTAAATACTGTTCCAGCTCATAAGTGGTGTGGCTTTTGGCAAAGCTATCCGGATCTTCGCCATCTGGAAAAGCACACACGCGCACATTCATGCCTTGGGCTAAAATCAAGTCAATGCCGCGTAATGAGGCCCTAAGCCCTGCAGCATCACCGTCAAAAAGCACCGTAATATTATTGGTTAAACGCGCTATCAACCTGATTTGATCAGCCGTTAGGGCTGTTCCACTGGAAGCAACTGTATTTTTGATACCACACTGATGAAACTGAATAACATCCGTATAACCTTCCACCAAATAACATTCATCTAGTTTACTGATAGCTTGTTTCGCGTGGAAGATTCCATATAGGACTTTACTTTTGTGGTAAATGTCGCTCTCCGGAGAGTTCAGGTATTTGGCTGCTTTGGGATCAGAAATTAAAATACGACCTCCAAAGCCAAGAACACGACCACTCATCGAATGAATGGGAAACATCACACGGGCTTTAAATCGATCGAAATATTTTTGAGAACCGTCTTCTTGATTTTTAACTATACTCAGTCCTGTAGCTTCAAGATATTCAATCTTGTGCTGTTTTTTTAAGGCTTCTTGAGTAAATCCATCCCATTGATCCAAGCAATAACCCAATCCAAACAACTTGATGGTTTCCTCCGTAAATCCACGCTCTCGAAAATAGCTTAGACCGATGGATTGGCCTGAGGGGTTATTCCACAGGGTGTCTTCAAAATAGGACTGTGCGTATTCGGACACCAAAAACAAACTTTCTTTGAGGTCGGTTTCTTGTTTTTGTTGCTCTGTTTGTTCGGTTTCCTCGATTTCAATAGAGTATTTTTTGGCCAAATACTTAATCGCTTCCGGATAAGTAAAGTGTTCGTGCTCCATTAAAAAAGCCACCACATTACCCCCTTTACCACTGCTGAAATCCTTCCAAATCTGTTTTACTGGAGATACCATAAAACTAGGGCTTCGCTCATCTGTGAAAGGGCTTAAACCTTTATAGTTGGCACCAGATTTCTTTAATTGGACAAAATCTCCGATCACCTCCTCAATACGGGCGGTTTCATAAACGCGATCTACTGTCCACTTACTGATCAAAAGCACTAAAGTTTGGGGGTTAAATTTAAGAAATTGCGGCGAATAGGCTCCTGCTGCATCTCAAATAAAACCTTATTTTTGCCTCAAAATACGCATATGGCCACATCCAGGCAAAAACCCGCAAGATACACCATTACAGCCGCTCTACCGTATACCAACGGCCCTATACATATCGGCCACTTGGCCGGTGTCTACGTGCCAGCAGACATTTACTCCAGATACTTGAAGGGCATTGGCGCGGATGCCCTGTTTATTTGTGGCAGTGATGAACACGGCGTGGCTATCTCGATGAAAGCCAAAAAAGAAGGGATAAGCCCTCAAGAGGTCATCGACAAATACCACCACATCATCAAAAAATCTTTTGCGGATTTTGGCATTGAATTTGACCACTATGGCCGTACTTCTTCACCCACACATCACGAAACGGCCAGTGGATTTTTTAAAAAACTATACGACGACAACGCATTTATCGAAGAAACTTCAGATCAATTGTACGACTCTGAGGCTAAACAATTTTTAGCTGATCGATACGTTGTGGGTACCTGCCCAAAATGCGGCAACACAGAAGCTTATGGCGATCAATGTGAGTCCTGCGGAACCTCCTTAAATGCCACTGAACTCATTGAGCCCAAGTCGACCATTACCGGATCAACCCCAACACTAAAACAAACCAAACATTGGTACCTTCCCTTGGATAGGTATACTGATTTTTTAAAACAGTGGATTTTAGAGGGACATAAAAACGACTGGAAACCCAATGTGTACGGCCAGTGCAAATCATGGATTGACGATGGATTGAAACCCAGAGCAGTCACTCGCGACCTTGATTGGGGCATACCTGTTCCTGTTTCAGGTGCAGAGGGAAAGGTTCTTTATGTTTGGTTTGACGCCCCCATAGGCTATATATCTGCCACCAAAGAGTGGGCACAGGAAAACCAAAAAGACTGGAGCCCTTACTGGAAAGCATCGGACACCCAGTTGGTGCACTTTATCGGTAAAGACAATATTGTATTCCATTGCATTATTTTTCCCGCCATGTTACATGCTCATGGGGACTATATTTTACCTGAAAATGTACCTGCCAATGAATTTCTCAATTTGGAGGGTCAAAAGCTTTCCACCTCAAAAAACTGGGCTGTTTGGCTTCACGAGTACCTCAATGACTTTCCCGATCAGCAAGATGTCTTGCGCTATACCTTAACAGCTAATGCTCCAGAGGCTAAAGACAACGACTTCACGTGGAAGGATTTTCAAGCCAGAAACAATAATGAATTGCTAGCTATCTTCGGAAACTTTATCAATCGAGTAGCTGTACTCACCCAAAAATACTACGAAGGTAGTGTACCAACACCTGGAGTCTTTTCTGAAATTGACCTTCAGGTATTGGAAGAAATGCGTCAATATCCCCAACTAATTGGCACATCTATTGAACGCTATAAATTCAAAGCTGCCAGTCAAGAGTTGATGCAACTAGCTCGTCTGGGCAATAAATATTTGGCCGATGAAGAGCCCTGGAAAACAATAAAAACAGATCCTGAACGAACCAAAACTGTTTTGTTTGTTGCCTTGCAGATAGCGGCAGCCCTACAAGCAGTTAGCGCTCCAATTCTTCCACATACCGCACATAAGTTAAAAACAATCTTAAACTCTCCGGGGATTGGCTGGAATGACATTTCAGACCAACCACTACTGGTACCTGGACATCAATTGGGGGAACCCGTTTTGCTATTTAGACGAATAGAGGATGAGGAAATTCAACAGCAGATTGACCGATTAAACGCCACAAAAAAAGAAAACCAACCGGAGATTAAAAAAAATATCATGCCCCAAAAACCAGCCTGTACGTTTGACACATTTAGCGCCATTGATTTAAGGGTAGGCACCATAGTGGCTGCTGAAAAAATGCCCAAAGCAGATAAATTACTCGTCCTACAAGTACAAACCGGCTTAGATACCCGAACCATTGTTTCCGGAATCGCTGAACACTTCGCTCCGGAGTCACTCATCGGTCAAAGGGTTACTGTGTTGCTCAACCTAGAACCTAGACCTCTTCGCGGTGTGATTAGTGAAGGGATGCTCCTGCTCACCCAAGACGAACTAGGAAAATTGGTGTTTGTTAACCCAGACAAACCTGGCGTATCAGATGGCGCTGTGATCAGTTAATGATCCGTCGGTAAATTATCAACGGATACTTGCTTCTTGGAAAGCAACAAAACCTCACTGACTTTAACCTCAGTAATGTACCTGATATCACCCTCCGAGGCCTCATAACTTCGGTGGGTGAGTTTTCCAGATACGGCAATTTCTTGTCCTTTTTTGACGAATTTTTCCATGATCTCAGCCGCTGTTCCCCAGGCGACGACTTGATGCCATTGGGTTTCCTCTACTCTTTCTCCCTGGGCATTTTTGTAATAATCATTGGTAGCCAACGAACACTTGGCCAATTTTCCTCCATTTTCAAATTCGATGATTTCCGGGTTCTGTCCTAAAAAACCAATAAGTTGGACATGATTTCTGAGTGTTTTCATAAGGCATAAATTTAAGTTCTTAAGAAGTCGATCTTCTCTGGTGACAAGTGTATATCTATGGCGGAGATATACTCGTATAACAACCATTTATATCCGACTAATTCACCTACCACCCAACAAGCGCCATAAAACACTCAGGTATATCGGATAAACGGAGACCTCTAATTCTTACAATGCGCTTGATTAGTTTTAAAGAAAAAATGAAAAGAAAATGTGTGTATTGTGCTCATCTGATCAGTGGACGATCAGATAAAAAATTTTGTGGGGATTCCTGCAGAAACTCCTACAACAACGACAAAAACCGGGATCGAAATCTGCTGGTAAAAAAATTTCACCAAAGGCTGCAAAAAAACCATCGAATACTCAACACCTTTTTGCAGGATAAAACCGAAAAAAAAGTGTTTAAAATAGCCCTTGTAGAGGCAGGTTTCAACCTTCAGTCGGTGTCCTCGTACACATCTGACCCACAAGGTGTGGCCTATTTCTTTGTGTATGATATTGGGTTCCGAATTTTGGATGAGCACATCATACACCTGACTAGATCGACCAATAAAGGTTTTGAAGTGGCGGGGTTAACGGGATAAAGCAAAAAAATGTAGATTTACCCCCGTAAATTATTCCTATGAAAAAATTACTATGGATGGCGTTATGCGCTTCGGCGATGAATCTTCAAGCCCAAACCAAGAAAGAGTTAACCCAACATTTTGAATCCTACTATAAGGCGATGCGCCAACAGTCGGATGTTCAAGGTATTATCAACGCCCTAACGCATTTGAATATTTTGTCTCCCGATAATCTTCGAAGAGATACATTGGCCTATGTATATGCGAGCAATAACCAACATATTCAAGCATTAAATACGTTGGGCATCGAGGAAAATGAGACAGACAGTGATTTGGCCATTCAGGTAAAAGCATCTTCTTTAAAGGCTATAGGCCAGTTACCTCGGGCACTAGCACAATACAATTTATTGTCTAAAAGAAAGCCTTCGCCCTATTTAGTCTATGAAATGGCAGACCTTAACATTCAGCTGGGTAAGGATAATATGGCCCTCTTGCTGATTGAACAAGGCATGGCTCAAGCTACCGAGGAGATGAAATACGCATTTTACGAACGTCAAGAGCCTTATGAAGTTTCCTTGAAAGCTGCATTTTTGTACTTGAAAGGATTGGCCACGTTTAATAAAAACAAAGAGGAGGTAGCTCAAGCGATTGCCTTATTGGATGAAGCGATCGCTTTATCTCCTAACTTTAACCTAGCACAGTTGAGCAAACAAGCATTGGCACAAAGAAAAACTGAGGAGAATTAATCCTGTAGCGGTATCTGGGATAGAGTGTCCTGAACAAACAATAGGCTGTCGTTGTTTTGATTCCGGAGCAATACCAGTGTTTGATCCATATCTTTAATTCCCATGAATAGTGCATTGAGTTCAGAATGCACGGGTTGATTCAACCCAAACAGTGATTTTGTTTGATTTAAATAGGTGTACACCACCTTCATCCTGGCCCGAATTGACGGCTGCTGCGCCCAATTAGGCAGCTCTGTCATGGCGACTGACTGCTTTTCAATCAGCTCATCCAACAATAAATTGAATTCCTCATCGGAAGGTGCTTTACTCAAGTAGGCTGAACGCTCTCTAAATGAAAAATAGGCTGGCCAGAGGTCTTTGATCATAACCTGTGATGTATCCAATTTAGATAACTCATTGACCGAGTCCCATAGGACTTTGGGGGCATTGGTAGCGGAGGATACCTGGGAAACGGGTCGTTGACAGGCAGTCATCCAACCAGAAAAAATTAGAATTATGATTATTTTTTTCACAGCCTCGAAGGTACAAATTTTAATATAAGTTACCTTTGAGTGAACAGTTGAAATACTATGCCACAAAAGTGTCTTATCCTCGGAGCAAATGGTCAAATCGGTACAGAACTTGTCATTGCTTTACGCAAAAAACTGGGGAATGGTCAAGTAATTGCCAGTGATGTAAAGCCCAACAAAGCACCTGACCAAGAGGGGCCTTTTATACAGTTGGATGCCCTGGATGAGTCTGCCTTAAGAGCCGTCATTGTGCAAGAAAAAATTGACACGGTTTATTTGATGGCAGCCATGCTATCCGCTACAGGAGAACAACATCCAGATTTGGCATGGTCTTTAAACATGAACACGCTCTTTCATGTGTTGAGGTTGGGCAAGGATGGATTGATCCAGAGAATTTTCTGGCCTTCGAGTATCGCCGTTTTTGGGCCCAGCTCTCCCAAAGACAACACCCCTCAACTGGGAATCATGGAACCCTCCACTGTTTATGGAATCTCCAAATTATCCGGAGAAATGTGGTGTCAATACTACCACCAAAAATATGGCGTTGATGTCCGCAGTTTGCGGTATCCAGGATTAATCAGTTACAAATCAGCTCCTGGTGGTGGCACTACCGACTATGCGGTGACTATTTTCTACGAAGCACTCGCTCAGGGTCATTATAACTGCTACCTATCTGCTGAAGCTACATTACCCATGATGTATATGGATGATGCGATAGATGCTACTTTGGCCCTAATGGATGCGCCCTCGACACACGCCAAACCAGGTGTGGCTTATAACCTAGCTGGAATGTCATTCAGCCCAGAGGAATTGTCCGAGGAAATCAAAAAACACCTCCCCGAATTTTCCATAAGTTATGCACCTGACTCAAGGCAAAAAATTGCGGATTCCTGGCCCAAATCTATTGACGATTCATGGGCTAGAAAAGATTGGGGATGGAAGCCCAAATACGATCTATCTCAAATGGTCCACACTATGTTGGCACACTTAAAATAGCTACTCAGAAATCAAAGAGGCTTCAAGTCGGTATTTGATGTTTTTCTCGATCGCTTCAATCATGGAGTTGGCCACATTGATACCCGTAGCGTTCTCTATACCTTCCAAACCTGGTGAAGAATTAACTTCCAGCAGTAGCGGACCTTTGTTGGAGCGAATGATATCTACCCCAGCCACAGCCAAGTTAAATACCTTGGCCGCCTTCAAAGCGAGTTTCTTTTCTTCCGAGGTGATCTTGACCACAGAAGCTTTACCTCCTTGGTGTAAATTGGCTCTAAACTCTCCACGCTCAGCCTGACGCTGCATAGAAGCAACAATCCGTCCGCCAACTACAAAACAACGTATGTCCTGACCATTAGCTTCCTTGATAAATTCCTGAACTAAAATATTGGTCTTAACGCTTTTAAACGCATTGATGACACTTTCCGCCGCCTTATTGGTCTCTGCGAGCACCACTCCTTTACCTTGGGTGCTTTCCAATAACTTAATAATCAGTGGAGCCCCGTTCACCATACGGATCAAATCTTTGGTATCCATCGGAGACTTGGCAAATCCCGTGGTAGGTATATGGATATCGTTTTCTGAGAAAAGCTGAGAAGCAAATAGCTTATCCCTAGATTGGGTAATTGATTCCGCTGAATTTAAACAGTAAACACCCAGGTGTTTAAACTGGCGCAGTAAAGCGCACCCGTAAAAAGTTACGGAAGGTTTTATTCTAGGAATAATCGCATCAAAATCGTTGAGGATATTTCCTCCTCGATACCTAATTTCAGGTGAATTGGCATCGAGTTTTATGTATAAATGTTCTACATTAAGAAATACCATTTCGTGACCACGGGCCTCTCCAGCCTCCATGATTCTGCGGTTAGAATACAAAGCTGGATTACTCGCCAAAAGGGCAATGCGCAATCCTGTCTTATCTTTGATGTACGACTTGTAATGCAATCTGAGGGTTTCCTCAGAACAATCTCCCAAGTTAAATGAGGAGGCTGGATTAACCAAATAACGGCCCACCAAGGCCTCGCGACCTAAAAGCATCCGATATTCCATCGTATCTCTACTGGCTAGGGTCAATTGGATGTCAAAAGCCTCTCCTCCCAATACGACTTGAGTTCTGATGACGAAACGCTCTTCGGCGATCCCAATGGAACTTTTGACAATCCTTCGGCTGTAGACACGCGCTTCACAGAGTACAGAAATAGTCATATTGTCCTGGAGTGGGTTGACCTCAAACTTCACCCAATCTTGCCCATCTTTGACAAAAGGTTTGATTTTTGAAGCTTGAATCGAAGAGGTTTTAGCCCCTGAATCAACACGTACTTTGATCGCTGGAATGTGAAGGTTGGAGAGTTGACACCATTCCTCGCTCCCCAGTAAGGTGAGTTGTTCTACGTCAACAGGCGGATTATTCCTCTTCAACTTCG
This sequence comes from Flavobacteriaceae bacterium UBA3440, assembly GCA_002378585.1. GTDB lineage: Bacteria > Bacteroidota > Bacteroidia > Flavobacteriales > Flavobacteriaceae > MAG-120531. Next base: position 12,521 of record DFSJ01000081.1, read on the forward strand.
TCTACTTCAGGAATTTCTGTATCAGCATCTGCATCTGCATCATACACTTCATCATCCTCATCAAAATTGGCCATAGACTTCTCCAGAGAAGTGCTGATTTTAACCAAGTACTTGGTGTCCTCTGTGGAAACTTCAACCGCCTCAATTAACTCACCTTTGAGGTTGCGGAACGTAACTACATTAGAATCATCATACCCTTCAGGGTAAGTCTCTACCAAAAGTTTTAGGAGCTCTGGGGTGAGTTTTTTGTAATCGATGATGACACGCTTCAAATTCTTCATATTACATCTCTAGTAAATAGGCAAAGATTAATGGCGCTACAATGGTAGCATCGCTTTCTATAATAAATTTAGGGGTATTGATGTCCAATTTACCCCAAGTGATCTTCTCGTTGGGTACCGCGCCGGAATACGATCCGTAGCTGGTAGTCGAGTCGCTGATCTGGCAAAAATAACTCCAGAATGGGGTGTCCGTGCGCTCCATATCTTGGTAGAGCATAGGTACTACACAAATAGGAAAATCTCCCGCGATTCCACCACCTATTTGGAAGAATCCAATTCCGTGGTCAGAGTTTTGGGTATACCAATCTGCCAAAAAAGTCATGTACTCAATTCCTGATTTCATGGTTGATGCTTTCAACTCGCCTTTCAGCACGTATGAAGCAAATATATTTCCCATGGTACTGTCCTCCCACCCAGGAACGACCATCGGTAGGTTTTTCTGGGCAGCAGCATACATCCAAGAATTTTGGATGTCAATTTCATAGTATGGTTCTAGCACTCCGGATAACAACAGTTTATACATGAATTCATGTGGGAAGTATCGCTCACCAGCATCTTCTGCATCTTTCCAAATTTGGTAGATGTGTTTTTGCAATCTTCTAAACGCTTCCTCTTCAGGGATACAGGTATCCGTCACTCGGTTAAGCCCTCGCTCCAACAAATCCCATTCATCTTGTGGTGTTAAGTCTCTGTAGTGAGGAACGCGCTCGTAATGTGAGTGGGCTACCAAATTCATAATGTCCTCCTCTAGGTTGGCCCCAGTACATGAAATAATCTGCACTTTATCTTGACGAATCACCTCGGCAAATATCTTTCCAAGTTCCGCTGTACTCATAGCGCCAGCAAGCGACACCAACATTTTGGAACCCTGAGCTAACTGATCCTCATAGCCTTTTGCGGCGTCCACTAAACTGGCCGCATTAAAATGCAGGTAGTACTTGGTAATAAACTCTGAAATCGGTCCTCTATGCTTCATCTTCTTGGTGGGGTTTGAATTTTCTTACGGTATGTGTCGTGCCAAATGTGGATTCATATGGCTCATCAGCTGCTTCATTTTTAAACTTGTAAGCCAGCATTTTGTAGTACAATTTAGCGGCCAAAAACTCGGAAGGTTTAGAAGCTGCATTCGGGCATAACTCAACGATATCGAATCCTACCACATTTTTTTGCTTAAACACTTCTTTCAGCAAATTCATGGTTTCATACCACAGCATCCCTCCTGGCTCAGGTGTGCCTGTAGCTGGGCATATGGATGGGTCAAAGGCATCCAAGTCAATGGTGATAAAAACATGATCGGTACAGAGGTCGACCACTTTATCCGCCCAGTAATCATCCTCAGCCATTTCATGGGCAAAAAATGTTTTTTCACGGTTCATAAAATTCAGCTCTATGGCATCCATGGAACGAATACCGACCTGAATTAAGTTGGTGGTTTGACTGGCTTCATGAACCGCGCAAGCGTGGTTGCAAGTAGTCCCATCGTATGAGGGTCTAAGGTCAGCGTGCGCATCGATTTGCAACACGGTTAAATTTTCAAAACATTCGTTAAAAGCGCGAATACTGCCGATTGAAATCGAGTGCTCCCCACCAAATAAAGTAACAAATTTATTTTTTTTGATGTACGATTTAGCTGAGGCGTGAACGGCATCTACCATCGCTTCTGGTGAACTGTTTTCGGTGACTGCTGGGGCCAAAAACACCCCTTGTTTATACACCTCTTGTTCCGTTTCAATGTCGTACAACTCCATGTTTTCTGAGGCAGACAAGAAAGCCTCCGGCCCTTTGTCCGCTCCCTTACCCCAGGTACTTGTACCGTCGTAAGGCACGGGAATTAAAACGATTTTTGACGTCTCTAACTGAGCGTTCTCTTCTGGAATACCCGCGTAGGTTCTACTTGTTTTCATATCCTAATATAGCCAACATTTCCTCGGCGTTTTGTTGTTCTTTAAATAGTTTGGTGACTAAATTACCTTCTTCATCCCTGTCGATTAATATATGTTTGGGGCTTGGAATCAAACAGTGTTGCAACCCACCATAACCTCCGATGGTTTCTTGATACGCACCGACATTAAAGAACCCGATAAACAAGGGCTTGTCCGACTTATATTTGGGTAAATAAATGGCATTCATATGCTGTTCACTGTTGTAGTAATCATCGCTATCGCAGGTTAATCCACCCAACAAAACCCGCTCGTATTCATCGTTCCAGCGGTTGATCGGCAACATAATAAATCGCTTATTGATCGCCCAGGTATCGGGTAATGTGGTGATAAATGATGAGTTAATCATGTACCACTTCTCTCGGTCATTTTGTTGCTTTTGATAAAGTACCTGATAGATAGCTCCACCACTTTCACCTACGGTATAGCTGCCGAATTCAGTAAATATATTGGGCATATCGATTTCTGCCTCCTCACACGCCATTTTGATTTGGTTGATGATTTCATCGACCATGTAGGCGTAATCATAATCAAAAGCCAATGAATTTTTAATCGGAAAACCACCCCCAATATTGAGGCTATCCAAACTCTCGCACTCTCTTTTTAAAGCGACATATACCTTCATACACTTCTGGAGTTCATTCCAGTAGTAGGCGGTGTCATTGATGCCGGTATTGATGAAAAAGTGAAGCATTTTGAGCTCTACTTGTGGATTTGACTCAATCTGCTGTCGGTAAAAAGGCAAAATATTTCTGTAGCCAATACCTAAACGCGAGGTGTAAAACTCAAACTTGGGTTCTTCTTCAGAGGCGATACGAATACCTACCTTAAACTTCTTTTTGATTTGGCCGGTTAACAAGGGAAGCTCCTCGTAGTTATCGAGTATAGGTATACAATTTTTATGACCCCCATTGATCAATTTAGCGATGTTATCAATGTATTGACTTCGCTTAAATCCATTGCAAATGACGTAGGTATCGTTTTTAATGGATCCCGCCTCCTTCAAATTTTCCACAATATTCAAATCAAAAGCCGAGGAGGTTTCGATATGAATATTGTTTTTCAGCGCTTCATCCAAAACGTGCTTGAAATGAGAACTTTTAGTGCAGTAGCAATAGTAGTATTTACCTACATACTCGTGCTTTTTCATGGCTTGGCTGAACCACTTCTTGGCTTGGAGAATGTTCTCTGATATTTTAGGCAAATAAGTGAATTTCAACGGAGAGCCATATTCAGCCACTAGACCATTAAGGTCGATACCGTGAAATTCTAAATGGTTTCCGTTTAAGGTAAATTCCTTTTGGGGGAAATAATAACTCTGATCAATAAGGTCTTTATACTGAATATTCATCGATGATTTTTTGTACCGTGATTAATAATAATAGCTGTAACGTAATGAAATACAGCGTATTAGATCAAAATCTGTCTGACGGTGGTAGGTACAAAAGTATACGCGCTGTACAAGCGAAAATGGAGGTCCTCCAGCGAAGTAGGCTTTACATTTTGGCTGCCTGAATCCCAGGCTGTCTGTGAAAAATACTTCGACTGATTCGCAGACCCAAAAACAAAAACAGCTGTGTTCATTCTATGCGTAATCCAAGTGCAAATGAAAAGAAAAAAATTGAAAAAGCAGTCGTTTTAAAAAAAATCAAATAGAGTTAACGGTTTGTTCACATTAAAGAGTCAATTACTTGAATACCAGTTACTTACCAAGAAAGTAATTTTACAAAGAAAATAAACCCGATTTTTCAAATAACTTAGTACAATTAACTCACTCTTTTATGGAAGGATTTTCCCCCTGGATGGCAGATGCTCTATGGCCTTTATTGTTGCGCCTGGGGCTCAACTTTTTCTTTGTTATGGTTTTGGTCAGAGGCGTTTATTACCGTTTCTCTAAAAACCCCATCTATGTGTTTACCTATTTGATGATTAGCACCGTAGTTTTTTTGCTCTGCTACAACCTTCAAAAGTATGAGTTGGACCTGGGGTTGGCTCTGGGTTTATTTGCCGTTTTTGGCATTATTCGTTACAGGACAGACACCATCGGCATCAAGGAAATGACCTATTTATTTGTCGTTATTGGCGTATCAATTATCAACGCCCTATCGAAAAATCAATCTTCCATGATGGAACTTGTTCTGGGCAACAGTTTTATGATCATCCTGCTCTACTTGCTCGAGCGCATGATCCGAAACAATGAAGCGCTGAATAAAATAGAATGGGTCGAGCCCTATGAAAACATCGCCAAAGCTAATGGACTAGCTGAACTCAAGCGAGAATTAGAATCAAAACACGGATGGAAGATTGATCGGATCGACTTACAAAAAATAGATCGACAAGCACAGATGGCTAAATTGACGGTGTATTATGCAGAATGATTTAAAGCCCTGGCTCACCATCTTGTGCACAGTTGTTTTCTTGAGTCTGTGGTCCCAAGAGAATCCTGTAAGAACCTGGACAGGATTGGGCGCTGGAATGAAGCTCTCTAAAAATTGGGATATTCAGGCACAAACCCAATGGAGGACAGAAGCCGGTGATATCGACGCTTACTTAGTTGAGCTCACTACAGGACGTAAATGGGGTAAGGGATTTAAAACTTCCACCGGTTTGCGTCGTACTTGGCGACACGACGATCAAGGAGGCCTACAAGGCTACCAAAAAATTGAACGCTGGTTCTTGCAAAATACCTACAAACATGAAACCGGTCCTCTGGACTGGAGGCACCGAGTACTATACCAACACGACCGAGTCATCAATCGAGAAAAACCAGCTGAGCAACATTTGAGGTGGCTGACTGAAGCTACCTACCGAATTAAAAATTGGAAAGCTGATCCTTCGTTGGGTTTTGAATGGTTTCACCATGTAGACCATCCCCAGAGATCAGGCGGAGCTGGTTGGCGAATAATCCTGGGCTCCGAAATCAAGTCTGGAAAAAACAAAACTTGGAAGTTTGATTACTTATTTGACCAAAACTTAATACAGGGAATACCTGATTCACATAGTCATATTCTTAAATTGACCCTTGATTTAGACCTATAACCTATGAAAAACAACCTTATCGGCCTTATGCTGCTGCTGGGACTTACGGCCCAAGCCCAAAACCACAGTCATTCATCGACTACTTCTGTGAAGTACCCGAACATCAAGGGTTACCAGACACTGAGTACAGATCTACACATCCACTCCGTTTTCTCGGATGGAAATGTTTGGCCGACGATACGTGTTCAGGAAGCTTTGATGGAGGGTTTGGACGTGATCTCCATGACGGAGCACTTGGAGTATCAACCGCACAGCAAAGACATTCCACACCCTGACCGAAACAGGTCCTATGAACTCGCTTTGGCTGAAGCCAAAGACCATGGACTTATCGTGATTCCTGGCTCTGAAATTACCCGTTCGGCACCCGTTGGGCACAACAACGCCGTGTTTATTCAAGACGCCAACCCCATACTGACCAAGGAGGCTCAGGATGCTTTTAACCAAGCTAAAAAACAGGATGCCTTTGTCTTTTGGAACCATCCAGCGTGGTATGCCCAGAGTCCCAAAGGGGTTCCTGTGATTACTGAGTTCCAACTAAAACAGATCAAGGAACAAAAGCTGCACGGCATCGAGGTCATCAACACGGGAGACTATTCCGAGGAAGCCCTGCAAATCGCATTGGATCACAACTTGACCATTATGGGCACTTCAGATGTCCACGACCTTATTGAATGGGATTTTACCAAAAAAGGGGTACACAGACCGATCACGTTGGTATTTGCCGAGCAGAGAGACGCAGCATCTGTAAGAAAGGCATTGTTTGAGGGAAAAACAGTAGCGGTATTTAACCACTTATTTGTTGGGAAGTCGGAGTTCCTGGTCCCGTTAATTGAAGCAAGTGTAGTGTTGAGTGACGCAAAGTACATTCCCAACACAGAGATTTTGGAAGTCACCTTAAACAACACGACATCAAGCAATCTACTGTTTGAAAATCAAATGCCTTACACCTTTTACCACCATGCCCCCGTTTTTGAAATTCCTGCTCAAGGGTCCATCAAGCTTCAAATAAAAACGGGAGAGAAATTAGACGAATTTACCCTAAGGCTTAAAGCTTTGAAGGCATATAGCGCGCCAAAAACTCAAGTGGTCGCTGAATGGAAAATTATTCCGCTACACTAATTCAAGGTTAATAAGTGAGGTATAACCACCCTTGAATGGGTGGAGTTCCCTCGCCAAGATCTATCACATAATAGTAGGGTGCGGCAGGTAAAGGTCGATAGGTTTTCAAATCAATCCCTTGCCAAGTATTGCGGTATCCGGTTTGCGACCATACTAGTTGCTGATTTTTGTTGTAGATGCGCACTTGATTGTTGGGGTATTGATCTATATGGGTAATTGTCCAAACGGCCTCAGCAGTTCCGCTGTTCGGGGTGAGTACAACCGACACCTCAACCCTATTGGGGTGGTGACCAATCGTTAATTTTCCTGGAATTAATGTTACCTCGTAGTTGGGCCAGGTACCTAAACGAGGCATCAGGGTATACATACCTAAACCAGAAGATCCTTGGGAAGATCCGGATATTTCCACCTTTGGAAGCGGATCATCCTCCAACAATCCATCAATTTCAAATCCAAAATCACCATAAAAAGGCTTGCCATCGTAGGCGTAAAAACCATCTAGTGCCCTGACCTTGAGCGGTGCTGGCACAATCTGTGCGTTGAAATATCCCAAGGAGAGGGAGTAATTAGGGTGGGTTAAAGTCCCTAAGTCAAAAGGGTATAAACCTACTTGAGTTCCTTCTGCCCGACTGAGTTGACCGGATAAATCTACACGGTCTGGTCGGGTGACGTATTGCCAAACGGGTTCTTGGCTTCCATATACCTTATACTGATGG
>DFSJ01000054.1:0-828 GCA_002378585.1 Flavobacteriaceae bacterium UBA3440
ACAAACATTTAGACCGTATTGTAGCGGTTGCTCCAGAGGTCATTTCCCACAACATGGAGACCGTAAAGCGTTTAACCCGTGCGGTGCGCATTCAAGCGCGGTACGAGCGCAGTTTAGAGGTGCTTCGCTACCTAAAAGAAGCTGGGGCCAACAGAACGAAAACTGGACTCATGTTGGGGCTTGGTGAAACTCGTGAAGAGGTGATTGAGACCTTACACGACCTGAGAGCGCATGAGGTAGATGTGGTTACTTTGGGCCAATACCTTCAACCTTCCAAAAAACACTTGCCCGTGGTGGAATACATTACTCCGGAGCAATTCAAAGAGTACGAAACCATCGGGCTTGAATTAGGTTTTAGACATGTGGAAAGCGGGGCGTTAGTTCGCTCGTCCTACAAGGCTCAAAAGCATATTCTTTAATAGGATACTGCCTGGTTCATCCATGAGGTGTGTGACACCAACAGCATACCAGTTTTCGTACAATCCATGCCACTTCACCGAATCCTTTTCGGTAGTCAAGACACAACGTCCTCCCAGGGTTTGAAAATCAGACGCACTATAGCTGTGGTGGTCGTTAAATGACCTGTGCTCCCCGTTCCATCCCAAGGACTTGAGGTGCTCAACTAGTGGGGCTGGATCTGCAATACCAGTGAATAGCACCGGATTTTGCAGCAGCAAATCCGCCAGTGTGCGTGTGCCNNCATATTCTTTAATAGGATACTGCTTGGTTCATCCATAAGGTGTGTGACACCAACAGCATACCAATTTTCGTACAACCCAAGCCACTTCACCGAATCCTTTTCGGTAGTCAAGACACAACGTCCTCCCA
>DFSJ01000054.1:1012-1987 GCA_002378585.1 Flavobacteriaceae bacterium UBA3440
CTTTCTGTACCTTCATCGCAGCACGCCATTGTTTTTGGGTAGACTGATCGGGGAAATCAGGGGATTTAGTCACGATGATCACTTCGGCTCTTTGGGCAGCGGATCGGATATCCCTCAGTGAACCCCAGGGAAAAAGATGATCTCTGTGATAGGGCTTGTTCCAGGTCGTGAGCAATATATGGGCATGAGGCACCAACGACCTGTGTTGAAAGGCATCGTCCAGCAACACCAAGTCAGGCTTAATATGGTGTTCTAAAAACCTCATTCCGGCTACCCGTGAAGCGGAGCATACTAAGGCCACATCGGGGAACTTACGGCGCAAATCAGCGGCCTCATCCCCCAACTCATGGGGACCATCTCCTAGTTTCGCGTGCCACAATCCTTTGGTTTTCCTCCCATATCCGCGAGTGAGCACCGCTATTTTAAGATCTTTGGGCGCCGTATGAATCAAGTGTTGAACCATGGGGGATTTGCCGGTGCCACCCAGACTCAGGTTGCCTATGACCATACTAGGGGTGTTAAACCTGAAGGTAGCAAACACACCACAATCGTAGGCTGCATGCCTGATGCGCAACACAATACCGAGCAAAGCCGCCCAAGGGGCTGTCCAAATCGTACGGAGGTTCATGCGACAAATCTAGAATAATTATCTTTGACAGACTAAATCAATCCATGAAGGTTCAAGACATTGCCCAACTACTCGATCAACTAGCCCCACTGGAGATCGCCGCTGATTTTGACAACACAGGTTTACTGGTCGGAGATCCCGATGCATCGGTGGAAAAAATACTGGTCGCCCACGATGCATTGCCCGAAGTGGTGTTAGAGGCCCAACGACTAGGATGCTCCTTAATCGTCGCCTTTCACCCCATTATATTTACGGGACTTACCCACATCAACCCCAATGATTATGTGGGTAAAGCGGTTACTCTAGCTATAGCGCACAAAATAGCGATCTACAGCATGCATACCGCA
>DFSJ01000054.1:2341-2822 GCA_002378585.1 Flavobacteriaceae bacterium UBA3440
ATTGGATTTGGGCAAATAGGCACCTTACCTCAAGCGCTTTCCGAAATTGATTTCTTGGCTTTAGTGAAGCGCCAATTAGGGACACCTATGATCAAACACAGTGATTTAACCCATCGAACGATCCGACGAGTGGCTGTTTTGGGAGGCAGTGGAGCTTCTGGTATACATGCAGCTAAGGCACGTGGTGCTGACGCTTTGGTCACCGGAGATTTAAAGTACCACGACTACTTTAAGGCCGAGGGAAAAATACTGCTTATCGATGCTGGGCACTATGAGACAGAGCAGTTTACAAAAAAGCTAATAGTTGACTTTCTTAAGAAAAAAATCCCTAATTTTGCCATCATTTTATCGGACACAATTACAAATCCCATCAAGTATTATTGATCATGACCAAAAAGAGCGAAGTAACCGTTGAAGAAAAGCTAAGAGCATTGTACGACGTGCAGTTAATCGATTCAAGAATTGATGAAATTAGAAATGT
>DFSJ01000054.1:3064-3282 GCA_002378585.1 Flavobacteriaceae bacterium UBA3440
ATCGATTCAAGAATTGATGAAATCCGCAACGTACGAGGTGAATTGCCTCTTGAAGTAGCGGACTTAGAAGATGAAGTACAGGGACTCACTACACGACTTGATAAACTCAAGTCTGATTTAGACAGCATCACTGATCAAATCGCTGAAAAAAAGAACCTGATTGAAACTTCCAAAGCAGCGATCAAAAAATATACCGAGCAACAAAAAAATGTGCGCAA
>DFSJ01000048.1:0-1937 GCA_002378585.1 Flavobacteriaceae bacterium UBA3440
CTGCCTAAAATCGCGCTGCCTATGGGGATATACGCCCTGGGCCAATGGATCTGGGACGCTCAAGGCGGCTATTTGCTGTTGATCGGCCTGAGTTTGCTCGGGTTTGGATTGAGAAATCCCGTACTGCGTTGGATTGAGCGCATCTACAAAAAAGAAAAATACGACACTATTCAAGCCTACAAGCCAAAATCATAGCCATGATACACATCGAACAACTCAGCAAAAGCTATTCAGGAACGACCGTACTCGACATCGAGCGCTTACAGATTCCATCGGGGACTGCCTTGGGCTTGGTGGGCAACAATGGCGCAGGAAAAACAACTCTGTTCAGTTGTTTGTTGGACCTGATCAAGCCTACTCAAGGACAAATCACCAATCAGGACCTCAGGGTGGACCAGAGCGAGGCCTGGAAGGATTTTACTTCGGCCTTTATCGATGAATCTTTTTTGATCGGCTACCTCACCCCGGAGGAATATTTTTCCTTTATCGCCTCGTTACGCGCTGTGCCACAAAGCGAGGTTGATGCGCTGATGCTCGAACTCGCCCCGTTTTTTAATGGGGAGGTCCTCGGTCAAAAGAAGTACCTCAGAGATTTTTCTAAAGGGAATCAAAAAAAGGTGGGGATTGCGGCTACTTTGATCGGGAAACCCAGCGTGGTGGTGCTCGACGAGCCATTTGCCAATTTAGACCCCACCACCCAGTTCAGGCTTAAGGATCTGCTTAAAAAAATTGCGAGTCAGGGCGACACTACCCTTTTGGTGTCCAGCCACGACCTCAACCACGTCACCGAGGTGTGCAAGCGCATCGTGGTGCTCTCCAAAGGCCAGGTCGTTCAAGACCTCGAAACAAACCCCTCCACATTGGCGGAGTTAGAAAATTATTTTGCCCAACAAGCACCGGATGCCTCCATTGGTTAAATCTCCGAGATACTTTTTTGGCATAGCTGTTTTTGCGCTGTCCCTGGCTGGGTGCTCTACCCAGCAAAATCGCTTGCTCAATCGCGAGTGGCATGCCCTGAACACCAAATACAACGTGGTCTACCACGGGAATTTGTCCTTTGAAGAGCAGTGGACTTTGCTCCAGTCAGGTTATCGAGAAAATTTCTGGGAGCGCTTACCTGTCGAACGCATACAGGTCGATGGTCCGGCAGGAATTAAATACGCCGCCACGGAAGATGGTCCGTTTAGTCAAGCCGAGGCCAAGGCGGTTAAGGCCATCCGCAAACACGGGATGTTGGTTGAAGGACAGGAGCGCAACCGTCAAATGATTGAGTCTTATTTGCTCTTGGGAAAATCTAGGTACTACGACCAGCGATTTGTTCCCGCTTTGGAAGCGTTCCGATTTATTATTCAATACCACAAGGCGACCAATGCCCTCAACGAAACCAGGATCTGGAAAGAAAAAACAAACGTTCGTCTAGGCAATCCCGAGGTTGCTTTGGAGAACCTTAGGCGGTTACTAGCCAACCGAAAACTCAAGCCCCAAGAAAAGGCGGATGCTTTTGGGGTCATGGCCCAAGCCTATATGGATTTAAACCAGCCAGCAGCAGCCGTTGACGCGCTGGCGGCGGCGCTCAAAATCACTCGAAAAAAGGTGGAGCGCGGTCGATATGGTTACCTGCGGGGACAGTTGTTTGAAGAGTTGGGCCAGCGGGACAGTGCCTTGGCCGCTTACCGACACGTGGCGGCCAAAAAGCAAGCGGTGTCCTATGATTTTTGGATCAACGCTCAGTTGAGGAGCTTGGCCCTGCAGCGACCTGAGGACCTCGGGGATGCCGCTGTAGAACAATTATCGCTCTGGGCCAAACGCTGGGAGAACCAAGACTACAGAGACAAAATTTTCTTTTACCAAGCCCAAATACAAAAGGGCTTAGGGCGCGATTCCCTGTATGTCTTTGGATTAAATCAGTCATTGAAATGGGCCCAAAACGACCAGGT
>DFSJ01000048.1:2234-7945 GCA_002378585.1 Flavobacteriaceae bacterium UBA3440
GCACATTTAGACACACTACTCCCATTGTTGCCGAACCCCTCGGATCGTTGGCGAGCCGCCAACAGCAAAAAAGAGAAACTACAGAGCTTGGTGGAGTACCTCCAACGCGCGACGGAAATAGACACCGTGCTTACGCTTTCAGCCCTTTCCGCAGAAGAGCAGAGAGCTAGGTTAACCGCTGCTCTGGAGCGCAAAAAAGCGCTTGAAGAAGAAAAAGCGGCTCGCCTGCAAGCTCAGAAAACCGAGGAGGCCCCACGGAGCGTTAAAGCTAGTTCAGGCACCTCAGGGAAAAACACCCCAGTCTTTTACTTTTATGACCCCAAACAGTTGGCTTTGGGCGCGGAAGCATTTGCCCAAAAGTGGGGAAAGAGAGCCTGGCAAGACAACTGGCGCGACCAGGCCAATGCGTCCATGTCGCTCCCCCCTACAACCGGAATGACCGGGAACAACAACACCCCTAAAACCAATAGCAACCGAAGCAGGATGTCTGCCGACGCCCCGGACCAACCAGGGAACCAACCACCCGGGGTTGATTCAACAGAGTCCCAGGAACCCATGGATGAAATCGATCAGCAGATCGCTCAACTGCCCAAGAATCAGCAGGATATCGACGCCTTACGCTACGAGCGCGTTGGGGTGTATTTTCAAATAGGTCAGCTTTATGTGTCCCGTTTGGCCGAGCCTGCTTTGGCCATTCCTGCCCTGGAAAAGTCGGTTGATTACCCACAAGAACACCCCAGCAAACTACCCGCCCTGTATGCCTTATACCAGGCACACATGTCTTTAAAAAGTCAAGCCGCCGAGCGGTACAAAGACCAGATTCAAGCAGAGTATCCGCAAAGCGTATACGCCCAGTATTTGGCCCAGCCCGACCGCGCATTGACCCCGGCCACATCGCTTTTGGACAGTCAGTATGCGGAGGTATACAGGCTATTTACAGAACAACAATACGGTACAGTTATCGAGAAAATTGACGAGGTGCTCGAGCAATCTTGGTCCCCTGAACAGGTCAGCCCCTGGGTCCTCTTACGCGCTCAATCCACAGGAAGAACGCTGGGCAAGGAAGCGTTTTTAAAAGAACTGGAACGCATTGTACGCGATTACCCCAACACCCCTGCCGCATTGTCCGCCTCTGCTTGGTCTGCCACTGAAGCCGGCGAAATCACCTTTGGAGATGCGGAACCCTATGACCATTACAAAGCAGCGGTGCTTTTGCCTAAACTTTCTCAGGTTCAGGACAGCTTGTTGATGGGTAGTTTAGCCAAGTGGTTGCTAAGCCAAGATCCTGAGAGTAGACTGCGGATTTCTCGAGATGCCTACGACGAAAGCCGTGATTTCTATGTGGTGCACGGATATCTAGACCCTAAAAAAGCCAACGCGTTGACCCAGGAGAAGATTTGGGCACAAAAGCCGTTGTCTCAGGGGCGATTTTTTGTATTTTTAGCTTCCCATTACCGAAAAATACAGTTGTATAAAGCGCTTGACACCTACCTGGAGCAGCGCCCACCCAAAAACCCATAACCCGATGTCCCTATTCAAGACTAAAGTTCCCGTATCTCTGGAAAACAGCGCTCAACCTACTCGAATCGAGAAAAGCACCAGTATGGAAGGCAGTATCGAGGCGCAGGCTGATGTGCGCATTGATGGCTACCTCAAAGGAGATGTGACCACTACCAAAAAGGTGGTGATCGGTAAAACTGGGCGAGTGATCGGGCAAGTGCGTTGTCAAAACGCGGAAATAGAGGGGTATTTAGAGGGGGAGTTAACAGTAGATGAACTCCTTAGCCTTCAGTCCAGTGCCCAACTATACGCCCAGATAGCTACAGCCAAGTTGTCTGTGGTTGAAGGCGCCATCATTCAAGGGAAAATCCTGATGAAGTCCCCCAACACCCTGAAACAAGTATCTGATGAGTCAGCCGCAGAAGCCAGCTAAAAAGTCCCTCAGTGGACTGAAACAATTCGGGCGGTTCTCTGCCGTAGGCATACAGATGGGCGCGACCATTTACTTTATGGTTCAGATCGGGAAATGGGCCGATGACTATTGGTCTCTGCCGGGTCGAATCGGAGTCATTGTCGGGACGCTTTTTGGACTAGTCACATCCATTTGGCTGGTCATTAAAGAAACTAAAAAGATGAATTCTTGAGGGCATCGACACATTTTAAGTGGTTGTTGCGCTGGTTGCTTTTGATTTTTATCCCTGTTTTTGGGCTACATGGAGCCCTGTTAACAGCGATGGACAAGACCGAATTTTGGACGCCCCTGTCGTGGTGCTATGGAGCACACACTGTTTTGACTGCCGCTATCGGTTGGGGCATTTTGTGGGGACATAAAAAAGCTCCTGATTTGATTGGATTCATGTTTATGGGGGGTAGTTTGTTCAAGTTTGCCGCCTATTTTGCCCTCTTTAAGCCGTTTATTTTAACCGGTCTTGGCGACCGAGGAGATTCGTTTTTTCTTTTTGGAATTCCGTACGCCGTGGCCTTGACTCTAGAAACGATCTTTGTGGCGCGGATTCTGGGAATCAACAAAAGCTAATCCTTTGTGAGTCAATTCGTTTAATCGACGCCAGCGGCACCAAACAACCACGGGAAAATAATTTTGTGTTCTTTTTTTGGTTTTCATTAAATAGCCTACCTTTGCAGCGATTTTTGAAGACTGAACTGAACCGATGAAGTACCAACGGATTATTTTCAAAGTGGCCCTAGCCTTAACCCTCGTGGGTTCATGGGGGGTTGCTGCGGCTGAAAGCCCAAAGGAAGCCCACGCTGAAGGGACTGACCTAAAGACTGAAATCAAGGAGTATATCCAACACCACCTTCAGGATTCTTACGACTTTTCTCTATACTCGTATACAGACGAACAAGGAAACCATGTTTATGTGGGCGCTCCCCTACCGGTGATTTTGTGGGACAATGGAGTACAGCTTTTTTCTTCAGCTGCTTTGCACCACGGAGAATCAGTAGCCGAGTCAAACGGTAATTATTACGCTCTTGCCCACGGCAAAATCTACAAAACAGATGCTCAAGGGACACTGAACTACGACGAAAACCACCACATAACCAACGCCAAGCCACTCGATTTTTCGATCACCAAGAGCGTAGTCGCTATGCTTTTTGTAGGCGCATTGATGTTCTTCTTGTTCCGCAGCCTAGCTAAATCATACGCCGCTAACGGAGGTGTTCCCACTGGATTTGCCCGTTTGTTTGAGCCTATTGTATTGTACATACGCGACGACATCGCGATTCCCAACATCGGACACAAACACTATAAAAAGTACATGAGCTACCTGCTCACCATATTCTTCTTTGTCTGGTTTTTGAATCTATTGGGGTTAACACCTCTTGGGGTGAACGTGACAGGCAACATCGCAGTGACCTTTGGTTTGGCAGTACTCACCTTTTTAGTGACCAACCTCACGGCCAACAAAAACTACTGGGGCCACATCTTCTGGATGCCCGGTGTACCCAAAGCGATGAAAGTTATCTTGGCGCCAATCGAATTGCTCGGTGTTGTGATCAAGCCATTTTCGTTGATGATTCGTCTTTGGGCCAATATGTCCGCCGGCCACATCGTATTGGGTAGCTTGATAGGATTGATGTTTATCTTTCACAATTGGATTGGGAGCTCTTTGAGTTTTGTACTCTCCTTTGTGTTGTCTATATTGGAATTGCTCGTAGCTGCGCTTCAGGCATATATTTTTACCATGTTGTCTTCTCTGTATTTCGGCTTTGCCAATGAGGAGGCACACCACTAATGAATTGTTTAACTTTTAATTAATATTTATGGAAATCCCAACAATTGTAGGTGCAGGTTTGATCGTTATCGGAGCTGGTCTTGGTATTGGTCGCATCGGAGGACAAGCTATGGACGCCATCGCTCGTCAACCAGAAGCCTCAGGAAAAATTCAAACAGCGATGTTGATTGCAGCAGCGCTTATTGAAGGTATCGGTTTCGCTGCGTTATTCGCTGCTTAATCACCCTGTGAATCAGCAGTGGAGGACGGTTGGTCCTCCCCTGTTGTTTCTTATGTTTTAAACCTAAACGATCCATGGAAAAATTAATTGAAGAATTCTCATTTGGGCTGTTCTTTTGGCAAACCCTCATCTTTGTAGGACTGGTTTTGCTTTTGGGCAAATTTGCCTGGAAACCCATCTTGAATGCGGTCAACGAACGCGAACAAGGAATTAAAGACGCCCTAGACGCTGCTGCCAAGGCTCAAGAAGATATGGCTCAGCTCAATGCATCAAACGAAAAGCTTTTGCAACAAGCCCGTCAAGAGCGCGAGCAAATGCTTTTGGAAGCCCGTCAATTCAAAGATAAGTTGATGGCTGAAGCCAAAGAGCAAGCGCAAGCAGAGGGAGAAAAACTTCTCGCTCAAGCACAAGCGGTGATTGAAGGTGAAAAGAAAGCGGCAGTGGAAGACTTGAAAAAACAAGTAGCTTCTTACGCGATTGAAATCGCAGAAAAGTTGCTTAAATCAGAATTGTCCGCCCAAGCGAAACAAGATCAGTTGGTAGAAAACTTGGTCAAAGAAATTAAAATCAACTAAGCGATGAAGCATTCCCAAGCGGCCGAACGCTACGCAAAAGCAGCCCTATCGCTTGCCTACGAGCAAGGATCAGGAGCTGTATTTGCTCAGCAAGTCAATGACCTCTTGGCTACCCTAAAGGGGAGCGAAGCGCTTGTAGCGTATTTGCACAACCCGACTGTGGAGCAAGCCACCAAGCAACAAGCCGTAGCGGCTGTTGCCCCACAAAGTCATCAAATCATGCAGGGCTTGTGGAGCGCATTGGCCCAGAACAAGCGCATGGACTTACTCGCTGAGGTGTTGACGGCTTACGAGCGATTGGATGCTGAAAAAAATAAGATTGCTCAAGCTACCGTGGTTTCTGCAGCACCCCTGACGGATGCGGTGGTCAACACGCTAAAAGACAAACTGGCCCAGGCGGTTCAAAAGACCATAGCTCTGGACGCCCAAGTAGACACTAGCTTGATCGGAGGTTTTATCGTAAAGGTCGACGACCTGGCGTACGACGCCTCTGTGGCCCATCAATTGAGCCAACTCAAAGAACAACTAACCCAAGTCAATAATCGATAACGAGGCGTTGCCTCAAGGACACCAAACAATGGCAGGAGTAAAAGCAGCTGAAGTTTCAGCAATTTTAAAACAGCAAATCGAAGGATTTACAGGCGCCGCATCCATGGATGAGGTGGGAACAGTACTTCAGGTCGGAGACGGGATTGCCCGTGTTTATGGCCTTTCCAACGTGCAATACGGCGAATTGGTCAGCTTCGAAGGAGGCGTACAAGGGATTGTATTGAACCTGGAAGCAGATCACGTAGGGGTGGTTCTTTTGAGCCCTTCACGCGATATCGTGGAAGGATCAAGCGTAAAACGCACTGAGCGCATTGCCTCTATCAAAGTAGGTGAAGGCATTGTCGGTCGTGTGGTGGACACTTTGGGACAACCCATCGACGGTAAAGGTCCTTTGACCGGCCAGTTATATGAAATGCCGTTGGAGCGCAAAGCCCCTGGGGTTATTTTCCGTCAACCGGTTAACGAGCCATTGCAGACAGGCATCAAGGCGATTGACGCGATGATCCCTGTAGGTCGCGGACAACGTGAATTGGTGATCGGTGACCGTCAAACCGGTAAAACTACCGTGTGTATCGACACCATCTTAAACCAAAAAGAATTTTTTGACGCAGG
>DFSJ01000033.1:0-1756 GCA_002378585.1 Flavobacteriaceae bacterium UBA3440
ATTTGAATTTAACCCAGAAGTTACTGAGCCCAGTCTTTACTACCTATACCTGGATCGCAAAGATGAAAACCCGTACAACGATCGATTACCTATATTTTTAGAAGACAGTAAAATTCAAGTGGATGCTGCCTGGGATACATTTGCCGTTACCGCTAAAGTAAGTGGATCAAAAACCCATGATCAATACACCGAATTCCAACAAATGATGTCAAAATTCAATCAGCAAAACCTGGCCTTGATGCAACAAGCCATGGCTATGGATCCGAAAACCCAGCAAAAGGCTATGGATTCACTATTGGATAAAAACAATAAGAATGAACTCAGAAGATACCTTTTTGCCATCAACTACGCGTTAAATAACAGAAATTCAGTCATCGCTCCATATGTAGCTGTTGTCGAAATTCCAGAGGCTAGCCCCGTATTTTTGGATTCCATTTACCGATCGCTACCCACAGAAGTAGCGCAAACTTCTTACGGCAGGGCATTGGAAGCACTACTTCAAAATTCAACCAAATAAAAAGCGTATCTTTGCCAAAAATTTTGACCTATGGCCAGTATTAAAGACTTAAAAAAAGATGTAAACTATGTATTAGGCGACTTAATTGAAGCGGTATACATTTGGGAGGGCATCAACAAAAAATACGACTCAAAAGAAGCTCAATCCATCATCGATGAGGCAATCAGCTCTTTTGATCAATTGATCGAGCAGATCAACGACAAAAAAGTAGAAAACAGAGGGAAACACTTACGTGCGGTTAAGGGTCAATTAGAGACTGTAGCACAAGGTTTGGTGGCTAAAATCAACACACTCTCCTAACTTCTGAAGCTAGACTCATCCAAGTGATGAGCGTACTGCTCAAAAATAATGCGAAACCAGGCCGTATATAGGTCTGGTTTTTTTTGTAGGTCATTTTTGATCCATTCTAGAGACTTCCATGACCAGTCAGCCACTTCTTCTCGGTTGATCACAGGTACCCCATCGTACCTACCCACCACTACATGATCCAGTTCGTGCTCTGTGAGTCCGTTGTCAAAAGAGGCTTTGTAAATAAAATGAAACAGCGGCGTCAACTCAGTATCAAAACCCATTTCTTCATAAAGTCTCCTATGGGCTGCAGCTAAAGTTGTTTCTCCTGCCCTTTGGTGGGAACAACAGGTATTGGTCCAGAGTCCAGGTGAGTGGTATTTTTCATGGGCGCGTTGCTGTAACATGATCTCGCCTTGACTATTCGTTATAAACACAGAAAATGCACGGTGGAGTACTCCCTTTTGATGCGCTTCGAGCTTACCCATCAAGCCAATCGGCTCATCGTCTGTATTGACTAAAATTACTTGTTCCTCTGTCATGAGGTAAAAATAAGGGATTTGCCTATAACGTTCGGCGCATCCCTTTATTTTGATGTATTTTTGTCAAAAATTTTTACGCCATGAGCCTACAAAAAGAGCTCCTCAAACGACGCACTTTTGGAATTATCTCCCACCCTGATGCGGGAAAAACTACCCTAACTGAGAAATTATTGCTTTTCGGTGGGGCTATTCAGGAGGCTGGAGCAGTAAAAAACAACAAGATAAAAAAAGGGGCGACAAGCGACTTTATGGAAATCGAGCGTCAACGCGGAATTTCGGTAGCCACCTCTGTATTGGCCTTTTACTACAAAGACAAAAAAATTAATATCCTCGACACGCCAGGGCACAAGGATTTTGCTGAAGATACCTTTAGGACACTTACCGCCGTAGACTCAGTGATTGTGGTCAT
>DFSJ01000033.1:2150-2578 GCA_002378585.1 Flavobacteriaceae bacterium UBA3440
GTGAGTTTGATGAGTTTCCCCATTGGAATGGGTTATGACTTTAAAGGGATCTATAACATTTGGGAAAAGAACATCAATTTATTCAGTGGTGATCCCAAGAAAAACATAGAAGACACCATAGCTTTCGACAATATCGACAGTCCAGAACTGGAAAAAATCATCGGCGCTCGACAAGCTGGTCAGCTCAGAGATAACTTGGAACTAATCGATGGAGTATATCCGCCATTTGACCGACAAGCTTACTTAAGCGGTGCACAGCAACCCGTATTTTTTGGATCTGCGCTCAACAACTTTGGGGTACGTGAACTCTTGGACTGTTTCATTGAAATAGCCCCCTCTCCCCGACCCAAAAGGGCAGAGGAGCGATTAGTAGCGCCTACGGAAACTCAAATGACTGGGTTTGTCTTTAAAATTCACGCCAACATGGA
>DFSJ01000022.1:0-13924 GCA_002378585.1 Flavobacteriaceae bacterium UBA3440
GCTGCCGGTAAAGGAATTGACACCCATGAAAGTGCTGCCACCTCAGTCTTGGGAAGAGAGGGCATTATCCACGGTTCGAAAACCTTATTAATGCAATCTCCAGATGGACAAATCACAGAACCCTACTCTATTTCAGCAGGACTTGATTATCCGGGTATTGGACCGATGCACGCCCATCTATTCCGTTCTAAAAGAGGAGAGTTTATTTCCGCTACAGACCAGCAAGCTATGGAGGCTGGATTGATGTTGAGTCAATTAGAAGGAATTATCCCCGCTATTGAAACATCGCATGCCTTGGCGGTACTGGATCAATTAAACTTTAAATCCACGGATGTAGTTGTGGTTAACCTCTCAGGAAGAGGAGATAAAGACCTGAATACCTACATCGATTACTTTAAATTATAGGACATGAGTACACGAATTGAACAGCTGTTTCAAAAAAAGAAAAAAGTACTTTCCATATACTTCACCGCAGGTTATCCAAAGCATTCAGATACCCTTCCTATTTTGGAGTCGTTACAAGAAAATGGCGTGGATATGGTGGAGATCGGTTTGCCATTCTCAGATCCATTAGCTGACGGTCCAGTCATCCAACAAAGTTCAACTCAGGCTTTGGCCATGGGCATGACCACTGAAGTACTCTTCGATCAATTAAAGGATGTCCGGTCGAAAATTGAAATACCCCTAGTCATCATGGGGTATTTCAATCCAGTTTTACAATTTGGGGTAGATGCATTCTGTCGCAAATGCGCAGAAATAGGAATTGATGCCGTAATCCTACCTGACCTGCCCTTAACGGTATACGAACGAGAATTTCAAGAGACTTTTGAACGCCATGGTATTCAATTAATCTTTTTGATCACCCCACAAACCTCAGATGAACGAATTCGTGCTTTGGACCAGGCCAGTAAAGGATTTATCTATTTAGTCAGCACGGCCAGCGTAACTGGAAGTGGATCAGGTTTTGGTCAAGCTCAAGTTGACTATTTCAAACGCATTTCAGACATGAAGCTTAAAAACCCCATCGTGGTTGGTTTTGGTATTAAAGACCGGGAGACCTTCAATCAAGCCACTGCACACACCGATGGTGCGATCATTGGTTCAGCGTTTATCAATGCCTTGACTGAAAAAGGAACAGCCGTCATTCCCGGATTCATCAAAGGGATCCGCGGTTAAGGGACCAGATTAGGCGTAGTTAGTAGGCGTTCAAAAAACTTAATCCCGTAAGCTACCTGACCTAAGGTGATATTTTCATTAGGGCTGTGTTGGTTGTTGTCCGCATTGACTAAGGGTACTATATACGCGGGAATTTTAAGCGCATTCACAAAAGGGGCGATAGGGACAGTACCTCCCATAGTCCTGATTTGAACGACTGGCTCACCATACCAAGATTCCATCTGCGCTTTAAGTGTTTGACCAAATGGCAAGCTCAAATCGGTGCGGAATGCATCGGTGACACCCCCTTCAGTAATGGAGACAATTTTGGCAAATCGCTCGCGTTCTTGCGCGCTGGGGACGTGATCTAGCAAGGTGTATCCCTGTTTTTTGATGTGCTCCTTAACCAACTGCTTTAGCCGATTACCATCGCTTTCAACCACGAGTCTTAGATCTAATGCAGCAGTAGCTGTTGCAGGAACCACTGTGCGGGCCTGATCACCCACCCAAGCAGAGGACATACCGCGGATATTTAGTGAGGGGTATTGGAGGGATTGCTGATAAAAAGCACCCACGGCATCTGGCTGGGCAAATCCCAAGCTCTGGGCTATCGCCTCCGTACGGTCAGGTACGGCAGACAACACTTGATTTACCTGATCACTGATCTCGATTCCTTGGTAATAACCCGGTATCAATACCCTACCCTGTTGGTCCTTCATAGAAGCCAAAAGCTGTGCCAGGGAAAGTGCTGGATTTGGTGCAAAATTTCCGTAATGCCCGGAATGTTGTGGCACTAATGGACCGTAAGTGGTCAACTCCATAGTAGTGATACCCCGACAACCATAAATCAAGGTGGGTGCCCCAGAGGGATGTAATGGACCGTCGTTGATCACCAAAATATCAGCAGCAAGTAATTCTTTGTAATTGACTACGGCCTGTGCTAAAGGTGCTGAACTTTTTTCTTCCTCAGAGTCCAGAATAACCTTGATGTTATAGGCCAGCGGAACTCCTCGTTTCATGGTCAAATCAATCGCATTTAAGAGCGCTACTATAGGGCCTTTATCATCCGAGGTCGAACGACCAAACAAACGCCAATTTTCTGGAATACTGTCATTTAAATCAGAAAAAGGCCGTTCTTTCCACCCTGTTTGGTCGGGTGACTTCAAGACAACTTGGTACGGATCTGCCTGACTCCATTTAGCTGGATCTACTGCTTGACCGTCAAAATGCATGTAGATCAAAAACGTTTTTAATCCTGGTTTTTGAGGAAGTGCCGCAAAAAACAACGGCGCCCCTGAGGTAGGTAATACAGAAGTATTAAAACCACGTTCGGAAAATTCTTTCTCCAACCAAAACAGGTTGCGATTGATATCGGCTAAGTCATTGGCGTCATTGGGTAGGGCGACAAAATCGACTATTTGATCAATGGTGTGCCTCCACTGTGTTTGGAAGAGTGCATCGTTTTGGCTGTAGCCAATGGTAGAAAGGAGTAGGAGCCCCAAAAAAAAGCCTTTTTTCATCGAATGGAATTTACTCACCAAATTAGGCAATAGCAACGGCTATTCCAAACGCAAAACCAAGTCGTCTGTCTGAACTAATTCTCCTGCGGAAAGTACTACCTCAGCCACAGATCCAGCCTCTTGAGCGGTTACGGTAGTTTCCATTTTCATCGCCTCGATTACAAAAAGAGGTTGATTGCGTTTGACGTTTTCTCCCTGCTTCACGAGCACTTGAGATAGCAAACCTTGTAGTGGAGCACCAACTTCTAAAGGTTGATCGGTCTGAGCCTTTCTGTTTTCTTTTTTCTCTACTTTGACTCTTTTGTCCTTGACGATTAGGGTGCGCAATTGTCCGTTTACTTTGAAGTATACAGGTACATTTCCATTGGCATCTGCCACACCTTTAAGCATCAATGAAACCAAAATGTTTTTTCCTCGATCTAAAGGAATCATGATTTCCTCACCTGGTTCCATCCCAAAAAAGAAGTTTTTGGTGGGTAGGTTCATCACTTTGCCAAATCGAACATAATTGGCTAGTGCATCCTCAAAAACCTTGGGATATAAGCTGTACGACAAGAAATCAGTGAACTGAAGATCTCGATCTAAACCAGGCTGAAATTTATCGAGAAACTCCGCGTAAGCTTTATCAAAATCAATGGGTTCCATGTGCGCATTGGGCCGCTCTGTATAGGGCACTTTATCTTTCAAGATGATTTTTTGTAAATCCTTGGGGAAGCCTCCAACAGGTTGACCCAAATCTCCTTGGAATAGGGAAATCACGGAATCGGGGAAATTCATGGTATGTCCTTTTTCCCAGACATCTTGAATGCTGTACTTGTTGCTGATCAAATATTGAGCCATATCGCCCACTACCTTGGAGCTTGGGGTTACTTTGATGATATCGCCAAACAATTGGTTCACATCGCCATACATCTGAGTGACCTCAGCAAATTTATCTTCCAGACCCAAAGCGATGGCCTGGCCTTTCAAGTTAGAATATTGGCCGCCGGGAATTTCATGGGTATACACGGCCCCAGTTCCCGCTTTCAATCCTGACTCAAAAGGGTAATAATACTGTCTGACCGTTTCCCAATAATCGGAGTGGGCAGCCAAACTAGCTCGATTCATTTCACGCTCTCTGGGATGGAAGCGCATCAGTTCAACCATCGAATTAAAATTCGGTTGAGAAGTTAATCCAGAGAGTCCTCCCAAGGCGACATCGATCACATCTACACCCGCTTCTATCGCCTTGAGGTACATGGCCGCTTGGGTAGATGAAGTATCGTGGGTATGCAGGTGAATCGGAATCTTGATGGTGGACTTTAACGCGCTGATCAACTCATAAGCAGCGTACGGTTTAAGCAACCCTGCCATGTCTTTTACACCCAATATGTGGGCCCCTGCATTTTCTATATCCTTGGCGAGTTGTACGTAATAGTTCAGGTCATACTTGGTTTTTGTCGGGTCCAGAATGTCTCCTGTGTAACACAGAGAGCCTTCAGCCAAACCTCCGGTGTGTTTGCGCACATAGGTTATGGCAGGAGCTATGGACTCCATCCAGTTTAGCGAATCGAAAATTCGATACACATCCATACCTGTCTCCCACGACTGTGCGACAAATTTTTCGATCAGGTTGTCTGGATAGGCCTTGTAGCCTACCCCATTGGAACCGCGAAGCAACATTTGGGTTAATGTATGGGGCATAGCTTTGCGCAACAAGGCCAATCGCTCCCAGGGATCTTCCTGTAAAAATCTCATGCACACATCAAATGTTGCTCCACCCCACACTTCCATGGAGAATATTTCTGGATTGTCCAATGCATAGCGCTCGGCTACTTGGAGCATATCGACCGTACGCATACGCGTGGCCAACAAACTTTGGTGCGCATCGCGCATAGTGGTATCGGTGTAATGGACTTTAGAATCGTTGAGCAACCACTGCGCAAATCCGTCTGGCCCCAACTCAGTGAGCTTATCTTTGGTGCCGAAAACATTTTTATGAGCCGGCATTGAGGGAATAGGCGGTTTGGAAAACACCTTGCCTACTTCCACTTTTTTCACATCGGGATGACCATTGACAATGACCTCACCCAGGTAAGCGATTAATTTATTAGCTCGATTTTTTGGGGGTTTAATGTCAAATAAAGAAGGGGTATCCTTGATGAAATTAACCGTGACTTTTCCCTGTCTAAAGGTATCGTGACTTAAAATATTGTCCAAAAAAGCCATGTTGGTCTCCACACCGCGAATGCGGAACTCGGAAAGCGCCCGGCGCATTTTTCTGCAAGATCCATCTAAAGTTCTACTGATCGCTGAAACCTTGACCAACATGGAATCAAAAAAGGGAGAAATCTTAACCCCTTGATAGATACTTCCCGCATCTAATCTAATTCCCAATCCAGAGGCTGATCGATACGTAGTCACTACACCGTAGTCAGGCTTGAAGTCGTTGAGCGGGTTTTCGGTAGTAATGCGGCATTGCAACGCATAACCTGTGATGACTACAGACTCTTGGCTGGGAATTTTAATCTGTTGATCGCTGAGGCGATAACCACCTGCGATAAAGAGTTGGGCTTTGACCAAATCTATGTTGGTGATCATTTCTGTAACCGTATGCTCGACTTGAATCCTTGGGTTAACCTCGATAAAATAGATGCTGCCGTCGTCATCCACCAAGAATTCAACCGTACCTATATTGTTGTAATCAACTGCTTTACAAATGGTTAACGCGTAGTGATACAGCGCATCTTTGGTTTCTTGATCCAACCCTAACGAAGGGGCAAACTCAATCACTTTCTGGTATCGCCGCTGTACGGAACAATCGCGTTCGTAGAGGTGAACCATATTGCCGTGGTGGTCAGCGACAATTTGAATTTCAATGTGTTTGGGGTTTTCCACAAACTTCTCCAAGAATACTGTGTCATCGCCAAAAGCATTGGCTGATTCCCTTCTCGCTTCTGGAAATCCTTTGATCAACTCTTCTTCTGTGCGGATCACACGCATACCTCTTCCTCCTCCACCTGAGGCGGCTTTTAGCATTAATGGATAGCCTATCTTTTGGGCTTCATCAAGCGCAATTTCGATGGTATCTAGGGCAGCCTCACTACTGCGTATGATGGGAATGTTGTTTTGAACAGCAACTGTTTTGGCTGTTATTTTATCTCCTAAAGCCTTGAGTACAGACACCTTGGGTCCGACAAAAATCAATCCATTATCCGCACACTTTTGAGCAAAAGTGGCGTTTTCAGACAAAAATCCATACCCTGGGTGTATCGCATCAACACCGTTGTCTAAAGCCACTTGAATGATTAGGTCAATATCCAAATAGGGCTTTAACGGTTCGTTGTTTTCGCCGATTTGATAGCTTTCATCCGCCTTATACCTGTGTAGAGAATACCTGTCCTCGTAGGTATAGATACCGACAGTTTTTATTCCGATTTCGACACATGCACGAAAAATTCTGATGGCGATTTCACCTCTATTGGCGATGAGTACTTTCTTGATTTCCACAGACAGGGGATTTTACAGGGTGTTTTATCAGCAAAACCCCCTGGGCAAAAATAAAGGACAATGTAACCTTGACCAAATAAGATCCTTTAAAAAACAAAGGGATTTCTCGTGAATTTGTGATAAATCAAAAGTGTTATCTCCAGAAAACACAAAAAGCAATTAATTGTGTTGCAGAAATATCAATGACTCAACGTACAAATACTGGATGCATTGGATCCTGGGACATCGACTCACTCCATCGATAACCCTCGGACTGAAAACCACAGACATCGGTCAAACTTTGGGCATTTGACTCTACTAAATACCGAACCATTAATCCCCGTGCTTTTTTAGCAAAAAAAGAAATCACCTTCAGCTGCCCTTTGCTGTCATCAAGAAAAACAGGGTGAACCACAGGTCCAGTAAACACAGAGAAGTCAACAGCAGCGCTGTATTCTTGGCTAGCTAAATTGACCAACAACTCGTCGGCCTTGACTTGTGTGTGCAGAAAATCAGTGACTGGTTTTTTCCAGTACTGCACCATGTTGGCTTTAGTGCCTACAGGTAATTTAGCACCCATCTCCAAACGATATGGTTGAATGCCATCAAACGGTTTCAAAACACCATACAATCCCGAAAGGATAAACCCTTGATCGTTTAGATCACTCAAAAGGCTTTCTGAAAGCGTACCCGCATCTAGCCCTTGGTATACATCGCCCGTAAAAGCCAAAACTGCAGGACGAAGCATTTCTGGATCGGGATCAGCACAAAAAGTTTGATTTCTTTGGTAATTGAGGTTGGATAGCGATGTAGATATCCCCATCAACGCACCCAAATCCGCAGGTTTCTTTTTCTTTAAAACCGACATAACCCGTACTGCCTTATCTGAAAAAACAGGGGTGCTTAGGGGAATATTTGGGTGGTTAGTTGTAAAATCCAACGACTTGGCAGGAGAGATCAAAAACTTCATGGCGTATGGTTTTACGCAAAATTAAGTGATTTTATCGACTTAGTCTATCCTTTGGTTGTGGGTATAATTGCGCCACTTATGGATGCAATCACTCATGTCTTGAGGTATCGGGGATTCAAAAAAACATCGCTCACCTGTTCTGGGATGAATGAACCCGAGAGTTTGAGCGTGTAATGCTTGTCTGGGCAACACTTTAAAGGCGTTTTCCACAAATTGCTTGTACTTGGTAAATGTGGTCCCTTTAAGGATCTGATGCCCACCGTACCGCTCATCGTTGAACAGTGGATGACCTATGTGTTTGAAGTGCGCCCTAATTTGGTGCGTTCTTCCGGTTTCTAATCGGCAAGAAACCAGGGTAATATACCCCAATCGTTCGACAACCTGATAATGAGTTACCGCCTCTTTGCCATAGGCTCCATCTGGAAAAACGTCCATTTGCAACCTGTTTTTGAGCGATCTACCAATATGCCCTGTGATGGTACCTTGTTCTTGATCCAGGGTGCCCCATACTAAGGCGATGTATTGGCGCTCAGAGGTTTTGTCTGCAAACTGTTTGGAGAGATGCACCATGGCTTGGTCATTTTTGGCTACCACCAACAAACCAGATGTATCCTTGTCGATGCGGTGTACCAGACCAGGACGATCATCGGAATTCACAGGCCATTGAGCGCTGTGGTGCAGAAGCGCGTTGATCAAAGTACCTGAATAATTACCATGCCCTGGATGCACGACCATACCCGCAGGTTTGTTCACCACCATAAGGTCTGCATCTTCGTAGACAATGTCAAGAGGAATATCTTCCGCAATGAGTAAGTTTTCATGCGGGGGATGGGTAAACATGACTTGTATTTCATCATGTGGCTTTACCTTGTAATTGGATTTTACAGGTACCCCATTGGCCCAAATCATGTCCTCTTTAGCTGCTTGCTGAATTTTATTTCTCGTAGCTTTTTCGATTAAGTTCATTAAAAACTTATCGATTCTCAAAGGATTTTGACCTGCTGACACCAAAAAATGATGGTGTTGATGCAAAACATCATCCTCTTCTGGCTCTTCCCAGTGTGGATCTATCATTACTCTTCTAGGGGTTTGTTTCCATTGCCAACCACCAGGGTGAGTGAAGACATTTGGGGTATTTTCTGACCAGATTTAAGTGTTCTTCCTTGGTAGCGCACTTCGTATACCATATCGGTACCCAACGCATCGATGTATTCGATTTGTCCTACTTTAAATCCAGCGGCTGTTAATCGCGAAGTGGCATTGCGCAAGGTGACTTGTACCACCAAGGGTACAGCTACTTCTGAATAGCCTGCAGCATTCATATTTAAATAGATTTTTCGCTTTTCCTTCACCGAGGCACCAGCCACAGGAAATTGTTCGATTACACTGTAGGGAGGAAGGTTTGGATTGTATTTGGTAGAATCAACTACGGCATAGCGCAGATCCAACTCAGTCAATGCCTCAATGGCGGGCTCCAAAGCCATACCCGAAAGATCTGGGACGGTAATCTTTTGATCGTGATGGGTATCGTATTTGAGCCATTGCATCAAAATAAATGTCAGTACCACCAATAAACCAGCCGCGCGAACAGCCCATTTAAAAAATCCAAGATCGGTAAGCCAACGAATGATCTTCATCCTACATACAATTTGCGGCAAAGATATAAAACCTTTGCCTTGTGCCTTTTATTATTCCATTTCAGTTATTTTTATGGCAAATTTCTGTTATGAAGAAAAATATCGCCGTGGTGATGGGTGGATACACCAGCGAATACTCCATTTCGTTAATCAGCGGTTCTGTGGTGGTCAAGCACCTCGACAAAAACAAATACGACGTATATCCAGTGATTATGGAACAAAACGGCTGGAAGGTTGTTTTGGGACAAGAGGAATTTCCAATGGATAAAACGGACTTTTCGGCGGTGATTCACGGCAAAAAAATAACTTTTGACTGCGTGTTTAATGCCATCCATGGAAGCCCTGGTGAAGATGGATTGTTGCAAGGATATTTGCAGATGATCGGAGTTCCCCAAACAGCCTGTGATCCTTATCAAGCAGCTTTAACCTACAACAAGCGGGATCTATTGGCCATCACTAAAACCATGGGGATTCCCTGCGCTGCATCGTATATGCTTAATGAAGGGGATCCGATTGATGTGGCGGCCATAGAGCAAGCGGTAGGTTTTCCCTGTTTTGTCAAGGCCAACAAATCGGGTTCTAGCTTTGGAATTACCAAAGTATACCAAAAAGAAGATTTACCCAAAGCCGTAGAAATCGCCTACCAAGAGGACAATGAGGTACTCATAGAGGCTGCTTTAGTGGGCACTGAGGTGTCTGTTGGCGTCATTAAATTCCATGGCGAAACAAAAGTGCTGCCCATCACGGAGATCATCTCGGAAAATGATTTTTTCGACTACGAAGCAAAATACTTGGGCAAATCCCAAGAGATCACTCCTGCACGTATCACTGATGTGCAACAAAAAAATGTAACCTCCATAGCGGCTAAACTATACGATCGACTAAAACTGAAAGGATTTACCCGTTCAGAGTTTATTTTTGTGGGAGATATTCCTCATTTATTGGAAGTGAATACCACCCCGGGGATGACCGAGCAATCCCTATTGCCTATGCAAGCTAAGGCGGCCGGAATTTCATTGGAAGCGTTATTTGACAGCGCTATAGAAAATGCACTAAACCCATAACCCACTCATGAAAAAACGGACCGCTATTTTTCCAGGATCATTTGATCCACTCACCCTAGGACATGTAGACGTTATTCAACGAGCGCTCCCGCTTTTTGACCACTTGGTTATTGCCATTGGGGTAAATTCTGACAAATACTATATGTACTCGCTAGAAGAGCGGAAAAAAATCATCCAAGACACTTTTAGTGGAGTCAAGCACATTGAAGTGGTTCATTATGAGGGCCTAACCGTAGACTTTTGCCACAATATTGGTGCTCAATTTATTTTGCGTGGCTTGCGCAACCCAGCGGACTTTGAGTTTGAAAAAGCCATAGCCCACACCAATAGAGCGCTTTCAGATATAGAAACAGTATTTTTACTAACCGCATCGGCTACCTCATTTATCAGCTCATCCATCGTGCGGGATGTCATCAGAAACCACGGGAACTACAGTAAATTGGTTCCTCCATCTGTGATGCAATTCACTAAATAATCAATCTCCGAAAAGTATGCGGATGTTCGTGTACGATTTGGTCAGTGCTTTGGTGATTTGCTCTGGATTTTTCCACTTTACTTTTTCAATCCCTTCATCGAGTTGAGGCGTTAACGGCCCTGAATAGCTGGTGCGCATAGCATACCAAAACACCTCTTTTAATCGATATTTATCCTTGCGCTTAAACACGTGGTAGGTGGTTAATAGTTGGTTTTCAATTTTTAACTCCTTGACGCCAGTCTCCTCAGCAACCTCCCTCAGGGCACATACCTCAAGAGATTCACCTTTTTCAACTCTGCCTTTGGGCAAATCCCATTTGTTGTTTCTGTAGATAAAAAGGACTTCGCCTTGTTTGTTGGTCACTACACCACCAGCAGCCACTTCTCTTTTGATGCTTTTGCAGAATTTATTCAGGATTTCTGAATGATTGGGGTGATAGATATAAGCCTTCTTGATTTTACCTTCCATAAGCAAATCAATCGCCTCATTAATCGCCTCTGGATTCAACAAGAAGTACTTGTTATTGTTGATTTCAGACAGTTTATTTGTCAGAATGAGCGGAGCTTCATTCACAAAAACTTTATACATTTGTGCCTATGATTTTACATCCAGAAACAGCGCGTAAAACAGCTGACCTCCTATTGCAAATAAATGCAATTAAATTGAATCCCGGAAATCCTTTTTTATGGGCTTCCGGATGGAAATCCCCCATCTATTGCGACAATAGAATCATGCTTTCCCACGTAGCCGTGCGCACTTATGTGGCCGAGCAGATGGCCCAACAGATCAAAAACACCTACCCCAATGCTCAAGTAATCGCCGGAGTAGCCACCGGGGCTATAGGCGTGGGTATTTTGGTCGCCCAGATACTCTCACTTCCATTTGTGTATGTTCGTCCCGAACCGAAATCACATGGCCGAAAAAACCAAATCGAGGGCTCGTTAGAACCAGGTTCGTCCGTTGTGGTAATCGAAGATTTAATCAGCACGGGGAAGAGCAGTTTGTTGGCTGTTGACGCATTAAAGGCCTCAGGAGCTGAAGTGTTGGGTATGATCGCCATTTTCACCTACGGTTTTGAACACGCCCAGCAGGCCTTTGACGCACAAAAAGTAACACTGAACACATTAAGTGACTATGCACACCTCATTGAAAGTGCTTTGGCACAGGGTGTAGTAGACCATAACGCACATCAAACCCTCCTTGATTGGAGAAAAAATCCAGCCCAGTGGGGTCAATAGTATGCATTTAGAAAGTCCAGAAATTCAGTTGCCCAAAAGCGCAGAAACCGTTTATACTTTTTTGTCTCAGCCTGACAATTTTGGGCCTTTGATGCCGAGTAACACGTCTAAATTTGAGGTGCTCGACGAAAAAACATTTGTTTTTGCCTTAAGTGGCATGCCGGAAATCAAACTCCGTTTTAAAGAGGGCACTCCTTTTCAAGAAGTGGTTTTGGGTGCCGCTTCCGACAAACTTCCCTTTGAGCTTAAAGCCCATATCCAACAAACTGCCGCAGAACAAAGCCAGGTCAAGCTCACTTTTGACGGAGACCTCAATCCGATGATGGCCATGATGATT
The DNA here is from genome assembly GCA_002378585.1 of Flavobacteriaceae bacterium UBA3440. GTDB lineage: Bacteria > Bacteroidota > Bacteroidia > Flavobacteriales > Flavobacteriaceae > MAG-120531. The sequence continues at coordinate 11,865 of DFSJ01000022.1, forward strand.
CAAGGCCCTTTAAACAGCTTTTTAAAGGCCTTGGTGGAAAACCTATCTAAGGTGTTGGGGTAAAAACCCAAGAAACTTCTTGAAGACCAAAAGACATCGGCTCCTGATTTACCTCAAGCACCAATTGTCCTTGTTGATCCGTACCAACCACGACCGCTTGAAACAAACCGAGTCGTTGGTGTTCAAACCAGTGGTGTGTGCCTCGTGCATACATGTATCGATGAAAAGCCTCGGTAATACGCTCTTCCTGCAGTACATTAAAATCATTCATCGCCTGGGTGACTCTATCCACCAAACTCGTCGTGATGGTCTCTAGGCTGTCCATGCGCAAACCCTCTAACGCCAACGAGGTCGCTTGAGTTACTGATCCAAAATCCTGTTGAAGAACATTGATGCCAATTCCGATGACTGAATAAGTAATGTTCTTTCCATGGAGACCGTTTTCAATCAAAACACCTCCTACTTTTTTGGTTCTGACAAATAAATCATTGGGCCATTTAAGTTGTGTATCGGTAAGTCCTAAATCCCCCAACCACTGCACCAATACCGTCGCTATGTACTGCGAAATCAAAAAGCTTTTCTCGACAGGAAATGCGGGCCAAGTCTTGTAAACACTCGCTGAAATATTGCTATTGGGCGACGAAATCCAAGTGTTTCCACGTTGTCCCCGGCCCGAGGTTTGGTTCGGCGTGGTCACCCAAGTATCCTCCATTAATTCCCCTTGAGCGATCAACGATTTTAAGTGATCACTGGTAGAGGGACATTGGGGCAAATCAATCCGATTCATCAACCTTGAGGTCAAATAATGTTCTGTTAAATTCAGCGGCTAAGAACGTAAAAAAATGGTAACTTTGCGAAAATTAAAACTCCTGGATGCAAAAGAATAAACCCAGTGTTGATGCACTATTGTCGCACATCATTGAAGGCATAGAAGCCCTAAAAGGACAAGACATCAGCATACTTGATCTCAGAGAGATCGACAATACTGTTTGTGACTACTTCGTAGTGTGCAATGGAACGTCTAACACCCATGTGAATGCGATTGTAAACTCCATTCAAAAATTGGTCAGCAAATCCCTGAAAGACAAGCCCTGGCATGTCGAAGGGGCTCAAAATGCGGAATGGGTACTCATGGACTATGTGCATGTGGTTGTCCACGTTTTCCAAAAACACATCAGAACACATTACGACCTAGAGAGCTTGTGGGGTGATGCCAAAATCACTCTGTTGCAAAGCGCTCAAAATCCCTCTTAAATTATGGCTAAAGAAAAACCTACGCCCAAGAAACCTAAATTCAATATTTGGTGGATCTACACCATTGTAGCCATTGGCTTGCTCGGTCTTCAGTGGCTGGGTAGTGCAGGGTTTTCTAGCACACAAAAAACCTCCACCTATGAACTGCGATCATTCCTGGAACAAGGAGATGTAGCTAAGATTATCGTAGTCACCAATACCAAACAAGCTAAGGTTTACCTTACCCCTGAAGCGCTTAAGCAAGAGCGACACAGCAAAGTAAATTCCCCGTCTTTTGGCTTGGGAGCTGGAATAGGACATCAATACGTCATTAATTACGGAGACTTACAAAACTTCGAAAATGAAGTAAAAAAAACCATTTCAGAAAATCAATTGACTACTGGATTGGATTACGAAACAGAATCCAACGTATTTGGAGACCTACTGCTCAGCATTCTTCCTTTTGTGTTGATTATCGGAGTGTGGATATTTATCATGCGCCGAATGTCTGGTGGTGGTGCCGGTGGTGCCGGTGGTCAAATTTTCAATATCGGAAAATCAAAAGCCAAACTATTTGATGAAAAATCAGACACCAGAACTTCATTCAAAGATGTTGCAGGACTTGAAGGGGCCAAAGAAGAAATTGAAGAAATTGTGGAATTTCTGCGAAACCCTGAAAAATACACTTCTTTAGGTGGCAAAATCCCTAAAGGCGCCCTATTAGTAGGCCCTCCAGGTACCGGAAAAACATTACTAGCCAAAGCAGTTGCTGGCGAAGCTAAGGTTCCTTTCTTTTCTTTATCTGGATCTGATTTTGTTGAAATGTT
>DFSJ01000022.1:14199-14550 GCA_002378585.1 Flavobacteriaceae bacterium UBA3440
TCTGATTTTGTTGAAATGTTTGTCGGCGTTGGGGCCTCAAGGGTTCGCGACTTGTTTAAACAAGCCAAAGACAAATCTCCTGCCATCATTTTTATCGATGAGATCGATGCTATTGGTCGGGCACGGGGTAAAAACAACATCACTGGATCGAATGACGAACGAGAAAACACACTGAACCAACTACTCACCGAGATGGATGGTTTCGGCACCAATACCAATGTGATCGTTTTGGCGGCAACCAACCGGGCAGACGTTCTCGATAAGGCGTTGATGCGCGCTGGTCGTTTTGACAGACAGATCTATGTAGATCTACCCGATCTAAACGAACGAAAAGAGATTTTTGAAGTGCAT
>DFSJ01000101.1:0-233 GCA_002378585.1 Flavobacteriaceae bacterium UBA3440
ATCGCCGGAGCTTATCAAGTAACAGTTTATGATGCGGTAGGTTGTTCGCGTGCATTTAGTAAGACAGTAACATCACCGGATTCTTTGATTGTCTCCACAGTATCCAAGCAAAATCTGACATGTTACAATGATGGAAGTGGTGTAATCACAATCACAGCTTTTGGTGGAAATATCAAGTCTTATAGTATCGATAATGGAGGCACATCTGCGGCCACTGGCAACTTTACTGGGCT
>DFSJ01000101.1:568-11616 GCA_002378585.1 Flavobacteriaceae bacterium UBA3440
CAACCCAATGAAATAATCGTTCAATCCATCGTGGTGGATTCTACTTCATGTTTCGAGTTTTCTGATGGAGAAATCGTTTTAAGTGCGTCGGGAGGGACAAATTTGAAATATTCGATCAATGGTGGAGTGAGCTATTCAACCAACGGAACGTTTACCACTTTGGCTCATGGTCCATATACGATTGATATCACGGACAACAATAGCTGCCCGGCCAATTTTGGAACGTTTAGTGCCACGCAAAATGTTGGTCGACCAGGAAAGCTGATTGTGTCAAATTTGATCAATTCGAATGTGACATGTTTTGACAGCGCAAACGGTCAGGTACAAGTTGTGGCTTCGGGAGGTCGTTTGAAAGAATACAATATTGATGGAGGGCTCGGTTACCAGACAGCTCCAATTTTCTTAAATCAGTCTCATGGATCATATTATCTCACCGTCAAAGACCAAAATCAATGTCCAGTTACGTACAACGTAAACAGAACATTCGCTCTATCCCGTCCAGATTCAGCCATTGTGGAATCGATCACAGCGAATGAACCACTTTGCAATGGATCCACAAACGGAAGTATTGAGATTATTGCTTCAGGGGGCAATATCCTAACCTATTCGATAAACAATGGCGTAAACTTCTCCACACAGAGCCTATTTACGGGCTTGGGGGCGGGAGAATACCGCATACTATTGCTTGACTCCAAAGGCTGTGAAGTCACCTACAAAGCAAATAAAGAGTACCAATTGGATCAACCAGATTCAGTCATTGTCACAGGCTTTATAGCAGAAAATTCAAGCTGCTATGACTCAGATGATGCGACCATTGAAATTCTTGCTGGCGGAGGGAACCTTCTAGAGTTCTCAATAAATAATGGGGTGACATGGTCCTATTCGAACATATTTGAAGGACTTACACCCGGAACCTACACGATTCGAGTACGCGATGTAAATAACTGCAGTGTCTATTATCAATCAACAAGAACGGTCATTATCACTGAGCCAGATCTCCTGTATGTCTCCAATTATGTGATTACTCCAGTTTCGTGTCACGATGGTGGCGATGGCATGATTGAAATCATGGCGACCGGGGGGAACACTAGGAAGTACAGCATTAATAATGGCTCAAGTTATCAGTTGGATAGCTCGTTTATTAATCTGACATCAGGAAATTATAGCATTGCCGTTTCAGATGACAAAGGCTGCTTAGCAACATACAACACTGTACCGCAGGTATACGTAGCGCAACCGGACTCGGCGCGAATACTCAGTATTACAAAACAGGATTTGGATTGTAAGAATTCGCAGGATGGTCAGATTTCAATTAATGGCCAAGGGGGGAATGTTCTTCGTTACCGAATTGATCCTGGGTCAAATTATAGTGTCTCTAGCTTCTATAACGGATTAAGTGCCGGAACGTACTTCGTGGAAATTGAAGACAGTAAGAATTGCGAGATATTCTTTGAACCTGGTGTCACGAGTACGCAAGTATTAACGGAGCCAGATAGTTTAACCCTATGGGAAATCAAATTGATTGAGCCAAAATGTAGTGGCTATACGGATGGATCCATTGAAATCACTGCAACGGGTGGAAACACAAAATCCTACAGTATAAACAATGGCATTTCTTATCAGAGTACATCGGTATTCACAGGATTGTCTTCTGCGAATTATAACATCAAGGTTCGCGACGATAAATTCTGTCCCGTATTGAAAAAAGTCACGACAAGTGTATTATTAGATCAGCCTGATAGCTTATTTGTCAATGCGATCAATGTTACAGATGTAACATGTAAAGACTTTGAGAATGGGGAAATAGAAATACTTTCCAGTGGTGGAAACACTCCATTATCGTTTTCTATTGATGCCACGAAAGGCTTTTATGTCCAATCGTCGGCCTTCACGGGACTGCTCCCAGGCAACTACGTGATCGGAGTTCAAGATGCCAATCAATGCCCGTTGTATTCCCAAGTGCCACTTGCAATTATTCTCAATGAGCCAGACTCACTCACTTTAAGAAACATCATCACCACCCAAGTGACGTGTTCTGGAGACAAGGATGGATTGTTAGAAATTACTGCTACTGGAGGAAATTGGCCCTTGACATATGCGATTTCTGGCCAGGCTACTTTAAACGGTTCAAATCCCGTATTTAGCGGTCTTGAAGGGGGCAATTACTTAGTGAACATCATTGATTCCAACGCTTGTCCGCTTAAAGTGGTTGATGGTTTAAGTCGGTATGTTACCCTCTTTGAGCCCGATCCATTGATTATCCGTGAAGTGGCGAAAAAGGACATAACCTGTCACAATTTCAATGACGGGGAAATTACCCTGACTGTTACAGGAGGTAACATGCCAACGTTGTACTCCGTAAATAATGGAATCAAATATTCTCTGAACCCCATTTTTGACTCACTCATTGCAGGGGCGTACACAGTATTGGCAACTGATTCCAACAATTGTCCGATTGTGATTAATGGGTTGTCTGTAAACACCTTGAATTATTCGGTGATAAATCCTCTCCCTCTCGCGGCAATTACGACGGTCAACCACAATGTTTGTAAAGACGATGAGTTCGGATCTGTCTCCTTGAATATTTCAGGAGGCACCCTGAGCGCAACGACAACGTATGGGGTATTATGGCAAGACGGGTTATTGAATAACGTGGGGACTGGACCGCAGATTGATTCTATTGGGGCTGATTATTACACCGCCAGCATCACGGATGATAATTCATGTTTGCTCCAAGTCTACGCCACGGTGAAGGAGCCAGACTCCTTAGTGGTGCGAAATATTAGTTTCCAAGACTCCAAATGTTACCGATCAATGGATGGATGGATCACCTTTGATATCGATGGAGGAGTAGGCCCTCTCGCCAGTATTGATTCGGGATTGACAATGTTAGGTCAGTCGACTTTCCTCAACCTTGACACAGGTGCGTATACGTACCATATCACCGACGTGAATGGCTGCACCGCCTTCCCGAATGCCTGGGGACAGTTCATTATTAATGAACCCGATTCTTTCTACATTTCAAGCGCAATCGTGAAGGACGTGGATTGCTTTGGCAATAATTCAGGTCAAATCGAAATTGTGGCCTTTGGTGGAAACTTATTGCGGTATTCAATAGATAGTGGAATGACCTATCAAGACAGTGCCATTTTCAAAAACCTTTATGCCGATTCATATAGCATGCAGGTTATTGATACGGCAGGATGTCAAGGGCAATATTCGGTTTCAAATACTGTGACCGTCAATGAGCCATTGCCTTTGATCGGAACAGCTTCAATTATTTCCGGGGTCAATTGCCAATTTGACACCACGGGTGTTGCCGATGTGGCTATTACGGGCGGAACCGTCCCATATAGCATTCTATGGGAGACAGAGGATACAACACTCCAAGTATCAGGATTGAATGGCTTTGAATACGAGTATATCATTACTGATGCAAACCTCTGCACATTCGAAGGAACCGTGATTGTACCCACGACGGATGCGGATTGTGATTCCATTCCTGATCAAGATGATGGTTTTACAGATTTTGATTTTGATGGTATCCCCAATTATCTCGATACAGACTCAGATGGCGATGGGCTTTCAGATTTCTTAGAGCGCGATTATAACCGTGACGGGGTAGTTTATGACGATTGCGACAATGATGGGTTCCCCAACTTCTTGGATGTAGACTATTGTGACGTCTTTATACCTACCGTCTTTACACCAAATGGAGATGGCGTGAATGATAATTTAGAAATTCCAGGAATTGATGCGTATCCAGATAATATTCTGAGCATTTTTAATCGAAATGGAGAGCTTGTTTATCGAATGGCTCCTTACGACAACTCATTCGACGGCGAAACTTCCCGGACTTCGATCATTCAAAACCCTGATGGGTATTTGCCAACAGGTACGTACTACTATACGTTGGAAATCCCCTCAATTGGAGTCCGCCATATTGGATATTTATACATTCAGCGATGAGAAGAAGTAAAATAATTCTGTTCTCCTTAGTTGTTTGTTATGCTTTTAAAGGGTATGGTCAAGAAAACCCTTCCTTAAGTACATATATATTCAATCCGATTGTATTAGCGCCATCTTTTTCGGGGATGTACTCTGGCACCATTTCTTTTTTAACTGATTACCGGTATCTGGGCATTGAAGGTGCTCCAAAAACATCGATAACCACATTTGATTACAAGCTTGTCGATTTAAATCTTGGATTATCTGCAGCAGTCGTTTCAGATGAAATCGGCCCCATAAAGAGTTCTACTTTTTCCTTTTCCACAGCATACCATCTGCAACTATCAAGGACCGAGTATTTTTCATTCGGGATGAAGCATGGTTTTCATAATTTCAATATGGATCTCAATAAAGAGCGATTTATTGAAGTTGCAGATGTGTCCATTAATACCGCCATATACAATACTTTCTATTATAACCTCGACTTAAGTGGCCTTTACTATGCCCCAAATAGTTACGTAGGTCTTTCATTGCTAAATGTTGTAAAGGGACAGTTTTTAATAGATAACTACACATCGAGATCAGTGTGCTTTTTTGGCGGGGCAGAAACCCAGTTTAATCCCACCGTTAAAATTGCCTATTCAGGCAGTCTTATTTTGGAGCAGGGCTCCCCGAATGTCTTGAATCTGTATGCGCAATATTTTCTAACGCCAGAATTGCGAGTGGGTTTGCATAAACACTCTTCTGATTACGGATTTAATGCCTTTTTTGAATCTAGAGGATTTAAAGTGTTTTATAAATATTCTTATCCGGCAAATTCGCTTCGATATTTTAGCAAACAATCACACACCTTCGGGTTAAGTGTTGATTTCATCAATGAAAAGTCAAAAATTGAAACGCCCATATTCTTCCTCAATTAAGGTCTATAGCATTGGCTTAATGTTTGGACTCTCCTGTGGATTATTTGCCCAGGAGTTTCCGGCGTACTTGCGATCGAACTACATTGCAAAGCCTTTAGTCACGACCAAGAGCAATGATTTTGGCCTGGCGCCAATGACGCGCGAGTATATTGTCTTTTGTTCAAATGGGCGAAAAGGTGTTTCGCGCTTAATTCGGGAGGATAAAATTGATTTGTTCTTGTACAATCTGAAGTCGAACGAAGTAACAGAATTTGATAAAACAGGACTATGCGATCTTGAGTCGGTCAAGTACAACATTGGCTCAGTCAGTTTTTCTGGTGATTTAAAAACTATGTTCATAAGCCGTAATCGTTTTGAAAAAAACTTCGAAGGTGTTTTGCCCTTTGAATTGCTTCAAGTCGATATTAATGAAGCTTCCTCCGAGTGTAGTTTACTTCCATTTATCAACCCAGATTTCAGCTACCAACAGCCCTTTTTTGACACCCGTCAAAATGTCTTGTTTTATGTAAGCAATGAGCCTGGAGGTAAGGGCGGCTATGATATCTATTATTGTGTGAGAAAGGGAACTCATCTCTGGAGCGAACCGCAGAATCTAGACGTCATCAATTCTCCAGGAGATGAGTTGTTCCCCAGTGTGGACCTTTATGGAAATATTTATTTCTCCAGATACATCGAAGGCCGAGGACTAGAAATTTTCTGTCTTGTCAAAGGAAGTAATGTGCCTCAAGCACTTCCAGGTCCATTTAATACTGAAGGGGATGATTTTAACTTCATCGTTGTGGACACAAAAAATATTCTTTTATCTCGTGTTCTTCGAAAAAATAAAAGTTCAGATATCATTTTATACTCCATCCAATGAAGCATTGGCGTTGCAGTTTAATTTTAATATGCTTACTGCAAGCATGCACAGGGGAATATTTAGGACTCGATGATATTTCAGGGACGCTGAGATCAAATTATAATGTCCCGATAGGAAATGTTTCCCTCGTTCTTTCCGATGCATTCGAGAACGCCGTTCCTGTACTTAGTAGTGATACGACCAGTTTTTTCTTAGAGCAGCGCATTGATTCTGCCTTGACCATTTATGCGGACTCATTATTGCCAGAAATGCCTGATTTTGGAATAGTGGATTCTTTTTCAATTGGGAATGTTACTCTACCCAATTTTACGGTCTCCAATTCAATGACATTAAGCCAGTTCGGTGCGGCAGCAGGCGGAACAACAAACACGCTTGTTCAAAGCCTTAATGGGACAACCCAAGTTTTTCCTCAATTGGGGCCAATTGCCGGTGGGCAATATCCCATGCAAGGGTCTTCTCCCATTTGCTCGGCTCTTTTGTCTCAAGGGACTTGTGATCTATCCATCACGAATGGTTGGCCGACACCAGTTTCTATGGTTATGGCATTGGTGAACACAACCAATAACTCCCAACTCGCAAGTTTTAATTTTTCAAATATTTCTCCAGGTCAAACGGTGAGCCAGATAAAGTCACTTGTGGGAAAACAAATTGGCGCATCCTTAACGGTTCAAATGATTTCTGTTTCGACGTTGGGTAGTGGTGGGCAATTGGTGTATATCAACACGTCAGATGCGATTACTATGAACCTAACGACTCAGGGTTTGGAGGTTGAAGAAGGAAGTGTCATTTTCCCTCAAAGCCAATTATACTCTGAGGTCATTGAGCAAACTCTGAGCCTGCCAACAGGGGTCATTTTATCGGAAATAGACATTGAGTATGCCGAAATAAAGTATTCCATTGAATCGCCCATCAATGACGGAATACTCACGAGCATTCTGCTTCCAAATTCTTTTGATGGCTTTGGTGAATTTGGCTTTCAAATAAACACGAGTCCATTATTACCGGACACGGGAACAGTATTGATCCAAAATGTCACCGTGGACTTAGGCTATACAGGTGCTCCCAATACGTTTGTTTTAGATGCGCTCGTTGAGTTGGCGGATATTTCTGATTGTATTGACTTCACATTTGATGAAGCTATTCGTATCGAGATGGAATTTAGAAATGTTCAATTGAAGGGGGCAACCGGATATTTCGGTGAATACAGTTTTTCCGGGAGTGACTCCGTGGTCATTGAAAGCGTTGACCTCTTTCCGGGTGCAACCATGCTTTTTTATGAACCGGAGCTTACGATGAGTTTCACGAATAGTATAGGTGTGCCAATATTCTTGGATCTGGACCTAGGCAGCATCAATTCTCAAGGAACCTTCCTTGAGTCAGTAACAAATTTTGCAATTGACTATCCTGCGACAAAAGTATATCCGAGAGAGCGCCCTTCAACTTTGCTCATTTCACCAAAGCCTGAAGTGCCGTTTATCGAAATACCGTCCAATACTTTTATTATTGGAGCGGAAAGCACGATTGCATCGACCCCAGTCCAATCAGGCGGAGTGGCAAATTTCGTTCAAAAGGGTGAGGACTTAAATGCTGATATAGCCATCCTACAAAGAAGCAAGTTCGCTATTAGTGGACTAGGAATTACCGACACAATTTCCACCGGAGAACTTCTGGACACGTCAACAACGGATAATATTGAATCCATTTCCTTGATATACAGTGGATTATCAACGATTCCGCTAGATGTGGTAGTGCAATTAGAATTTACGGATGCAAATTTTGGCATTCTGTTCACAGACACCCTTGAGCTATCACAAGGAATTATTGATGGTGAATTCGAACTAGATGCAACCCAAGTTCCGCTGATGCCGGATGTACGCAACATCGTTTATTCTGTCACGATGAACACATCATCTTACCCAAGTGCTGTGTACTTGAAGCCGTCAGATTATTTAGAGTTAGCCTTTGCTCTTCAAGCAAAATTGAATTATGAGTTCTCACTTTAAGACCATAATCATTTTATTCAGCCTTTGCTTCGGATTCGCGGTAAAAGGACAACTTTCTTCGCAGTCAATTTTAAACCCTATTGATCGATTTGCGTTCAACCCTGGGGTGGATGAATCGCCAAAGTTTTATTTAGAACTTGGGCAGTTTGATCTCGTAGCTCAAACCAATTTCAAACTTGGGCAGGTTTTAGGAGGGGACGTCGGCAATAATTTACAAACTCTTGCTCGCGCTAATGATGTTTTATTCGTCGGAAATAGTCTTCATGTGCGTCCTATGGCCTTGGTCAGAAGCGCCAAGGGTAGAGTTGAGATCTTTGGAATCGAATTAATTCAAGAGAGTCAAATAAATGTAGATGCGGACTTTATTCAATTGGTTACGGAGGGGATAAGTCTGACAGAAGACTATTATTTGAATCAAAACAGAGGCATTAATTTGGAAGCCATGCTCAAGGAGCGCATCTATTATGGGTTTTCCAAAAAAACGGGGAGTACAAGGTTGGGATTCCGGTTAAATCTAGATGTGCCCTTGGCAGGCATAAAGTTTATCACGGATGAATGCCTGGTAGAACGCGCTTTTAATACGGATACAAATTTCATCCGTCTAGCTTATTCGGGTCGGGTTCAAACATTTGGTGAAGGGGTAGTACAAAGTCTCGTGGATGATCCGTCAAACTTGAATGTTTTAAGGCCCAGCAGGTTTTTCACCTCTGTGAATTTGGGAATTGAAAAAAGCTTATCCAGCGCATTTGATGTCGGAGTGTCGGTAATAAATTTCCCTCTCACTATTGCATTGACTCCAGTTAACCAAACAAGTTATCAAGGTGAGTATTCGTTTGCGGGAGTTGACTATAACCTTGGAACGGATAGTATCTCTGAAATATTGAATCAAGTTAGCGGTTTAAATATTGCATCCGCACTTCCTCAACTTACTTTTCAAGAAGATTCATGGGATTTAAAAGGGAACTATTCATTCAATGTCCACGCGCGCCTCAAGCGTTCAACCAAGTCTGAAATATTTTGGTACTTACAGCGTAATGTTACCCCGAACTACCGTAGAACATACAGCGGATTGTATTACTACGACTGGGATTCAAAGTTTGTTCAAACTTCCTATGGGGCGTCCTATCTTTTGGAATACGGGGTGCTGAATCCATCCATTTCAGTACGAGTTCTTCTCCTGCCATGGACTCGTCTCACGTTTACGATAAATAATCCCCTGAACATTCCGCGTTTCCAGGGCGGCATGCCTTATTTCCATTCGGATTGGTCAGGTCTCAATTTTTCCATAGGATTAAGTTTTGGAAAATATGCGGAGTCTTAATGGTATATTGATCATTCTGTTTTTCGCTGTAACATGCAAAGCGCAACGGTTACAATATGTTTCGGCTGAGAATGTAAATGCAAATTTCATATTTGAGTTTCGCCGTGACAACTTAGAAATTTGGACAGAGTTCATTTTGAAAATAAATTCAGACAGTACCCGAGACAAACATGTTGTAGTTATTTCTGGGGAGCGTGATGTACGAAATTTTATTTTGTACTTGGAGTGCCATATTAAGTCATGTTTTAAGGACGAACAACCATTGTTTCTGCCTGGAATGCCGAAATTGACTTATGACGAAAAAAGCCGGTATTATATGACCGAGGAAGGGGACAAATGGTTTAGGCGTCGTCGCTTTCTGAGTCTTTTAAGAGGTATTCAAAAGGAATTTAAAAAAACGAAATTGATGAACATTCCGTACTCTCGGAAGAAATACATTTTTTAATGGCAGCGAAATACCTAATTGATACTTTTTTTACGCGCTACGGTGATATTCTTGGGTGTGTTCAATCGGAAGAAGGTGATAGCTTGTTGAAGCTTCTTTTGGATTTAAATCCTAGTAAACGTCAAAAATATGAGCATATTCTCGGTGCTGCTTTGGGCCTTAAATCGATAGATACCGCAAAAGTGGTCCTAGAAAAGTTGGATTGGCTTATCCGTGAGGAAGAAGAGGCGAAGATAATTTTCAACAGGACCTATGATTTTGATTCAGATCTGCTCGGGGCATATAAGGCTTTGATGGAAAAAGAGGATCGAAGCTTGCTGGAATTCAATAAACGGGGTTTTCTCAGCTCGGCTCGATTGCGCTTGATACGAGACTTATGGGTAGCGAAAGAATACAAAGAAAAATGGCTTAAGAGCGAAACGACTTTGGAGTTCTCAAGTTTAGCCGGCAAAAACCATGTATTTTTTGATTTGGGTGTGTATTATCTCAAGAAGAGAAAATTGCAATCAAGCCCAACAGTTGAATCATTGCTTGGGGTATGGTTGGTCTATATGCTAACGGACTCGGATGTTCACACTCGAAAATTCCTTCTATCTAAAAGCGATGAATCCCTCTTGTTACTGTTTCATCATTATATCAAGGCTCAAGGGGGTGCAAAATGGGCACTGGCAAGTATGAAACGCTCAATTAAAGTGGGAAAATTGTAAATTCACTATCCGATAAGTCTTGTATCTTTGGTCAAACTGCTGAAACCATGAAAAAACTGAAACTCCTCATTTTAGCCTTATTGCCACTAGCCGTAAATGGCCAGGTGGTTAGTCCCGAGGAAACCTCCTCAGAAGGAGCCGGAACGACGGAAGTTGTGGCCGGAACCCTGGGTGGGGAAGAGGTTAAAAGTGATTCAACGAAAATCAACATATTTTTTGGTGTTGGTTTGCTGCCGACACATAAATTGGTGAAGCAAGATTTTGTTAAGGCTCCATTTCGTGTGATGTTAGGTGCGACCGATGCATACAAGGGTTTTGGCATCGTGGGAACGATAGAATGGAGAAAGGCTGAAACGCCCTATTTCGAGAATGACCCTTCGGTCATGACTGACCGCTACTTCCGCGCCATCTTTGGTCCCACATACTCAATTGGGCCCTTAACTGTTTATGCTCAAATGGATTTATTTGGTCCGTATGGCTTTTTCCGCTCCGTTGGCAACGGGAATGACATCGTTGGAAGTGGAAGAAAGGCATTGGGTGCAAGTTTTGACGTGTATAAAGGAGTTAATCTTGCTCTAGACTTTTCCTCATATGGAGGCATAGGCGTGAATGTCGCCTACGTTCTGCCCATAGGTATTTAATCACTCACACTTTTCGATGCCCGAAATCCGTTCTGCCAAACGGAAAACGACGTTCGCTTCCCTGTGTTCTTTAAACGCCCTCCTCTTGTTGGTGCTTTTATTTACAACACAGGGGCTTAAAGGGCAATCTTTGGCTTTAGAGGTCCCCCATGCGTTTCAAGGAACCCATTTTAAGGTCTTTAAGGAACAGGGTGAAACCATTCG
>DFSJ01000046.1:0-5325 GCA_002378585.1 Flavobacteriaceae bacterium UBA3440
TGGACTTAGGGTAGCAAAAACAATAAAATCGATATCCGAAGCAGATTTACCCGCATCGGCCATGGCCATTCTAGCTGCTTTAACACCCATTCCTGAAGTGGTTTCTCCATCTTTAGGATCCACGTGTCTTCTTCGTTGAATTCCAGTCCGCTCTTGAATCCACTCATCACTGGTGTCCATGATTTTGGCAAGGTCATGGTTGGTGACAATACGCTCAGGGACATAATACCCAACTCCGGAAATACGTGAATGGAACATAGAAATCATTTTATCCTCCTAAATTAGGAAAAATTGAGTAGAACGTAACGCTGTCATTTTGGCAGAAATTTTGGGTTGGCATCTGATTTGCCTTAGTGAAGGGAGAACAAAAAACAATTAAATCCATGACACAAGGTAAAATCAATGTTTCTGTAGAAAACATTTTTCCACTGATCAAAAAATTCTTGTACAGCGACCACGAAATTTTCTTGAGAGAATTGGTCTCCAACGCAACAGATGCTACCATTAAGTTAAAGCACTTAACATCGATTGGAGAAATCAAGGTGGATTTGGGCGATCCGAAAATCGAAATCAAAATCGACAAAAAGAAAAAACGCCTACACATCATTGACCAAGGTTTGGGCATGACTCAAGAAGAGGTTCAGAAATACATCAACGAAGTGGCTTTCTCAGGGGCTGAGGAGTTTATGAACACCTACAAAGACTCCGCTAAAGATGCAGGAATCATTGGCCATTTTGGTTTGGGATTCTATTCAGCCTTTATGGTAGCTGAAAAAGTGGAAATTATTACCAAAAGTTACAAAGAGGAGCCAGCAGCTCATTGGACCTGCGATGGCTCACCAGAATTTACCCTGACATCAAACGACAAAAAGGAAAGGGGAACGGAAATCATCTTGCACATCGCTAAAGACTCAACCGAGTTTCTAGAGGAATCAAGAATCCGCGAACTGTTGACCAAGTACAATAAATTTATGCCTGTACCCATTATTTTTGGTACAAAAACAGAAACACTTCCCAAACCAGAGGGGGCAGATGAAAAAGATCCTGCACCGACCATCGAAGTACCTAATGTCATTAACAACCCCCATCCAGCTTGGACCAAACAGCCTGCAGAACTCAAAGAGGAAGATTATAAGGCTTTTTACAGAGAGCTTTATCCCATGCAGTTTGAAGAGCCACTGTTCCACATCCACCTCAACGTGGATTATCCGTTCAACCTCACCGGAATCCTTTTCTTTCCGAAACTAAAAGGAGATCTAAACCTGCAAAAAGACAAAATCCAACTATATCAAAATCAGGTTTACGTCACCGATCACGTAGAAGGTATCGTTCCTGAATTCCTTACGATGCTTCGCGGGGTGATCGATTCGCCTGACATACCGCTGAATGTTTCCAGATCCTACCTACAGGCCGATGGCGCTGTGAAAAAAATATCCAGCTACATTACCAAAAAAGTAGCCGATAAATTGAGTAGTTTGTTTAAAAATGATCGAGCAGATTTTGAGTCAAAATGGAATGACATTAAAATTGTGGTCGAATACGGAATGCTTTCTGAAGAAAAATTCATGGAGAAGGCCGATGGATTTGCCTTGTATCCAACCATTGATGGTCAATTCTACACCTGGACTGAGCTCGAAGAAAAAATCAAACCCAATCAAACGGATAAGGACGGAACATTTGTATTGTTATACGCGTCTGATCAAGATGCTCAACACAGTTACATTCAAGCTGCCAAAGAAAAAGGATATGAAGTGCTGTTGCTCGACTCACCCATCGTAGCTCATTTAATGCAAAAACTAGAAACTACCAAAGAAAAAGTTCACTTTGCGCGTATAGATACTGATCCTATCGATAAACTGATCAAAAAGACTGACGACACCATTTCTAAACTGTCCGACGAGCAAAAAGACACCTTGAAATCCAAAATTGAGGCGGTGGTAGCCTCTAAAGAATACGCCGTTCAAATGGAAGCTATGGACAGCAGTGCGGCTCCCTTTATGATTACTGAGCCAGAATTTATGCGCCGCATGAAAGAGATGCAACAAACCGGTGGTGGCGGTATGTTTGGCCTAGGAAATATGCCCGATATGTATCAGTTGGTGGTCAATACAAATCACCCATTAATCACCGAAATTTTAGAAGCGAAAACCGATAAAAAACAAGAGAAATTAATCGCTCAGTCCGTAGACTTGGCCAAACTCTCTAAAGGGTTACTTAAAGGGGCTGCTTTGACAGACTTTATTCAACGAAGCTATTCGTTGATCAAATAATGTCAGCTAACATTTATTGATGAATATTCGGGGGCCATGGGCCCCCGAATTATTTTTTAAACTTTTTGATGAATGTCTGACGGTTGTGCACTTGAAGTTTTTGATACATGTTTCTCAAATGAAACTTTACTAATCCTGCACTGATGTTCATCTCATCCACAATTTCTTGGGTAGTTCGCCCCAAAACCACCCACTGAGCCACGGTCTTTTCTTGATCACTCAAGCTCTGAACATCTGGCATATGTACTCTTCCCTGACCAAAAAACTCCATTACTTTTCGGGCAATCTGAGGTCCCATGACCGCTCCTCCACGGGCAATTTCTCGAATGGCCTCCCCCAACTGACTTAAATCATCTTGTTTGAGCATATAACCGACAGCGCCCGCTTTTAAGGCGTCAAAAAGATACTGGTCGTTTTCAAAAACAGTATACATCATCACTTCGATAGTGGGGTATTTCTGCTTGATCAACCAACATGCCTCCACCCCATTTATATGTGGTAAACCAATGTCGCAAATCACTAGTTGGATAAGATTAAAGTCTGCGTTGAGGAATAAATCTTCAGCGTCATAGGCGGCATAAATCAAGGCTACATCTTCTTGTCGGGTGAAATATTCCACCAATACTTCCCGAATATCCGTCGTATCCTCTAAAATGGCCAATCCGATGAGTTTGTCTTTCTTTTCCATGGCTCAAATTCAATCAATGATAATATGGTAAGCAGCCCCAGAATCTTCTTGTCCATAAAAAAACTGTGCCTTCATTTTCTTTGCCCGCATTTTTAAATTTTTCACTCCATTGCCTGCAAAGGAATGATCAAAATTAAAACCGGGTCCATCATCCGAGTAGGTCCAAACGATACGCCTCTTTTGTTCGAATTGTATCTGGCAGATTACTCGGGTAGCTGAAGCGTGTTTCGCTGTGTTGTGTAGCATTTCTTTGAACATCATCCACATGTTCTGACGTATTAATTGAGGCATTCTACCCTCAGGAATAGGGCCTAAAACTTGAAAAGTAAACACCCATCCATGAGTTCTAGCCACTTCTTGACCATGTGCCTGCATCTTTTCCATCATTCCTTGCCAGTGATCGTGTTGTTGATCGATTGACCAAACTATATCCGCTAAAGATTCTAAGCCTTTTTTGCTGCTTACTTTGATTTTATCCATGATCTGAGGGATTTTATGGGGTACCATACCAGCCAGTTGAGCCTGATTCATAATTCCTCCCAGTAAGCTACCTATCTCATCGTGTAAATCAGCGGCTATAGCGGTGCGCAAACGCTCTTTGTCTCTTTGAACTTTCCAACGAAACCAAAACAAAACCAAAACCACACTCATCCCTAAAAATACCAACAACACCCAAAAAACAGGACGCTCTAATAATCTGGGAACTTTAATCACCTCGATGGTTTTATACACTGATGAACCCACAACAGCTATATCCAATTGATACGTTCCTGCTGATAAATAAGTTAATTCTATATTTCCTTCATCCATCATAGGCGTCCAATCATCCAGTATTCCGGGAATTCGATACCTCATTCCCGGCCTGGGAACATCTAATGGGTCCAAAGCCCACCTGAATTGGTTATACGTGTTTTCTGGAAGAATTTGGATGGCAGAAAGCTGTTGATATCCCAAAACAAATTCATTTTTAAGTGGCGTCGATGGTCCTGATGTTTTCCATTCCGATAGTCGAACATTCAAGGTGTTTTGTTGTCTATGAGCACTCGGCAAAGGTATGATGTGCCATCCCCCAACACCTCCAGCATACAACTTGTTATTCATAGGGTTGATGGCGTGTGAACCATGATTAAACTCTATGGAGGCCCCTTTGGCTCCATGCAACCCAGAGTAGATAGATTGGCCGTCAAGTACTGAATAACCTCGGTCAGTCAATGCAATGATTGACTTGCCCAATCGTTCCACACCAAAAACCTGATCGCTAACTAGTCCATCACTAGACCTCCAGGACGCCAGCAAACGGCCTTGATGGTTGATAGCCACCAAACCTTGACTTTGGGTAGCTAACCAAAGGGTGTCTTTGGACCAATAATGGTCGTAAACCATCGATTGACCTTGGGCCGGGTAAAGTTTTGTTGGGCCGTCTTCCGGTGAAAAGCTATACAATCCTTGATGACTGCTAAACGTAACTAAACCTTCATGAATTTCAATGGCCCTAACCCGATTGAACTGGCTAAACCTTTTTCCTTCAAAGGTTAATGGCTTCACCTCTCGAGTAGTTAAATTCAAGGTCCATAACCCATCATAACCTCCCATATAAATCATCTCTGGCTCAGTATCGGATCTAGCCATCGCCATCAAATAAATTTCAGGATTCTTTGGCGTACCTAACTTGCCTGGGAAGAAAGGGGTGATTGTCTGGGTCCTTCGATCAAAAACATCCAACACACCTCCTTCATTTCCCATCAACAACCGATGCTCATCTAAGGCCAGCAAAGCATAGACAATAGTATATTCGGGAAATCGTTTGGGCACCCCTTGAGAATCAACATATACTGCTCCGGAATAACTTCCATAAAAAAAATCTCCCTGATTAAAGAAATGTATTCCCCGGGTGCTCTGATTCTCTAATTCTGGGAAAGGTTGGTAAACTGTAGGTAGAACACCCCCTAATGGAACCACATCAATTCCTTGGTCATGAGCGACCAATACTTGGTCTCGGTGATACACGATCCGATTAAAATCGGGTAATGGCTTGGATAATATGTGATAATTCGGCTTGTTGAGCGAGCGCTCATCAAATTGAATGACGTGATCAGGAGAGACTTGTACCCACTGGCCGGACTGATTTTGAGCGACCAATAGCCTATCGTGTTTCATGAATTGATCTAGATGTTGCAGTTGGTTCTTTTGGAACTGAAAGAGCCCTCTACCACCACCGTGAATCAAAAAACCTCCTCGGCTTAGAGGAAAAAGCTGACCCTGTTCAAAATTGATCGATTCGTGCCAAACCGTTTTGGGTACAGCACTGGGAAAATATTCCGCCCAATGCCCCTGCTGAAAGGGAATAATCCAACTTTTTGCCCCACG
>DFSJ01000046.1:5630-15170 GCA_002378585.1 Flavobacteriaceae bacterium UBA3440
GTGACCACTTCAGAACGTTTACCCTGCACAAATATCAAATGGCCTGTTTCAAACCCCAAAATCACCTGATCTTGTTCCGCTTCTATCCACAAAAATTGGGCTTGAGGAAAATCAGCATAAAATTTTTCCAAGACTACGTGATAAGTCCAATCGGATAAATCTATATAACCTAAACGGGTTTGCTCAGCGATATAAACACGTCCATCAGAAGTAGTGGCTATCCCTAAAGGACTTTCAGGATACCACCCAGCGATACTGTTACCCACATCAACCGCTGATAATCCATCAAAACGATACACACGACCATTTCTGATTAACCATAAATATTCCTGGTAATCAATGGCCAAATCTTTCACCACCCAAATGGCTCCGTCATTGGATAGAGGCAATCGATAGGAAGCAATACTCTGGGCATTAATTACCCAGAGGAAGCAAATGAAAAAAGAAAAAAGGAATTGTTTTTTGAGGTTAGTCATAAAGATAAAACTACCTCTTTCATCCATGAGGAGGATTATTATTCGATAATCGGTAAGATTAAATCTACCAAAGGTCTACAAGGCCAAAACTAATAACTCATTTCGCCTCAATTGAATTTTACCCTCATTTTCTAGCTTCTTAAGCAGTCTGGAGACCACGACTCGTGACGTATTCAAATCCTTAGCTATTTCATGGTGGGTTGTTTTCAGCGTATCATTACCCGCTACCATGGCTTTGTCTTGTAGGTATTTGAGCAGTCGTTCATCCATACGCATAAATGCAAGCGTATCCACCGTATCCAATAGCTCAACCATACGCATATGGTAACTCTCCACAATGAACTGTTGCCATGTAGGGTAACTTCCCATCCATAGGGTCATGTATTTCACCGGGATCATGATTAATTCAACATCAGATTCAGCTACTGTTCTTACCTGGCTTTTATGGGTGCCCAAACAACAGCTAAATGACATGGCACAAGTATCTCCTTTTTCGATATAATAAAGTACCAACTCGTTACCTTCCTTGTCCTCGCGAAGTACTTTAATAGCACCTGATAACAAAAGAGGCATGAATTGAAGGGTGTCTCCAATATCCATCAGCTCTGTTCCCTCAGGGGCTGTTTTAAAAGCGCCCACCTGAAGTACCTCTTCCAATAAGGCGGGTTCTAACAAAAAACCGTACTGCTCTTGAAGCAAGTCCATCACATATGGGTCAGTTATTTGTGGCATAGTTCATTTATTTGTTAGGCAAAATAGGCCATTTTAAGCGATCGATCAAAGATACTGATCACTTAAACTGTACGGTACGTATCGGATTGATCGATGCTACTACACGAGCTGGTACGAGTAGCAGCAACATACTACCTGCTAAAACTACAGCATTTAATAGTAGCCAGGAATAAATATCTAAGGACACAGGTACATAATTGATGTAATAATCCTGGGGGTTAGGAAATTCTATCCACCTCCAATAATACTGAGAGCCCAAAAAAATAAGCCCCAAAATATTACCCCAAAACATACCTTTAAAAACCAATGCACTGGCATTATACAGAAAAATACGTTGAATATCGCTGTTGGTTGCACCCAGGGTTTTCAATACACCAATAGTTGAGGTACGGTCCAGAATGATGACCAACAAGGCCGTAACCATATTTAGGCCGCCTACCAACAACATGATCGAAACCACTAGGGCAATATTAAAATCAAACAAATCAATCCACTCAAATATGGCGCTAAATCGTTGTTTAATACTGCGCACATCCCAATCTGAAGGCGTGGCATCGTAGGCATTAAAGGCAATTTCATCCAGGTCTTCAAAGGAACTTACTTTGAGCTCTAACTGACCTACTTCATCTGGGGACCAACCGTTTAACTGACGTAAAGTAGCTATATCCATCCAAAGGTATTGGGCATCTAAGCTTTCAAATCCACTTTCATAAATACCCACCACATCAAATTTGCGTTGGCTGGGTATTCCCTGGGAGGTTTGATTGAGAAAAAACCCGCGACACTCATCTCCCACCTTTAATTGAAGTTTCTGGGCCAGTGTTTGGGATAGTAAAATCTCTGTATTTTGTGGCTTTCCCCATTGGGGCAATCTTCCACTGACCAATAAGCTGCGTAAAGGTGCTGTATCATAATCCTCGCCTATGCCCTTAGCTATGAATCCCTCAAAGGTATCCTCGGTGCGAATTAAACCCGCTTTTTGAATCACTCCCTGTACCTGTTGAACCCCAGGTAATTTAGCTAATCTATCTTTCTGGGCTGTATCTACCTTAAGTGGTTTTAAATGTACTTGAGATTGGTTGTGGTCCATGTGAATCACCTGAATATGGCCTTCAAAAGCCGCGATTTTATCGCGAATAACCATTTTTAATCCACGACCTGTACCCATAGCCACCAACATCATGACCATACCAAGCGCAATCGCACCAATAGCGATTTGAATGATTGGCGCAGATGCCTTACTTTTATCTGAGGTACCTAAGCGCAGGCGCCTAGCAATAAACAAACTAAAATTCAATGAGAACTGGGTTGATTTACGTCAAAAATACCATTTTATCGCTTGTTGTGGCTTTGTGTTTCAGCAATATTAGCCTTCATGCCCAATCCAAATCACCTCAACCCATTGTGGGAGCTGCTCAATTATCCAGTTATCTGGGGAAATTAACGCAGAAAAACATAGCGATTGTTGCCAACCAAACCTCTGTGGTGCCAAGTAAACACGGATATACTCACCTCGTAGATACTTTGAACCACCTTGGTGTTTCGGTGGTGAAGGTATTTGCCCCAGAGCACGGGTTTCGAGGAAGTCAAGACGCTGGAGCGGATGTATTGGACGATAAAGATCCCAAAACAGGTATTCCCTTAATTTCTCTGCACGGAGTCAATCGCAAACCGAAGCCAGCACATTTAGACGGGATAGACCTGGTTGTATTTGACATTCAAGATGTTGGTGTGCGTTTTTACACCTACATCGCGACACTTCAGTTGGTGATGCAAGCCTGCGCGGAACAAGGAATTCCTCTATTGGTACTTGACAGACCTAATCCAAATGCTCACTTGATTGATGGGCCGGTGATGGAATGGGAAAACAAAAGTTTTTTGGGTATGACACCCATACCGTTGCTTTATGGAATGACTATCGGCGAATACGCCCTAATGTTGGCAGATCAACCCAGTTGGCTTTGGGAAGCCTATGGGCCTACAGGAGGTGAAATGGGACCTAAGGTTCAGATCGAAGTTGTTCCTGTAGCGCACTATACACACCGCACACCTTATGTGCTGACGATACCCCCTTCACCCAATCTAAGAGAATCTCAAGCTGTGGCGCTCTACCCAAGTCTGGGTTTATTTGAAGGCACTACATGGAACGCAGGCCGGGGTACAGAACGACCCTTCACACAAGTGGGTAGCCCCATGGGAGATGCCAAATATTTCAAACACACCTATACCCCGATAGCTCGACCAGGGGCCACTGACCCAAAACACAAAAACAAATTGTGCTATGGTTTAGACCTCAGCGGGGTGACTCAAATCGAAGGCATTCACCTGGAATGGTTGATAGAGGCCTACCAAAACAGCTCAGATAAAAGCCAGTTTTTCTTGGATCCAGGCTTTAAAAAGCATGCGGGCACTTCTGTGCTCCAACAACAGATTGAATCAGGGATAAGCGAACAAAACATCAAGAAAACTTGGCAGCCAGGTATCGCTGAATTTAAGCGGATTCGCCAAAACTACTTATTGTACCCGGAGCACTAATTATTTTTGTGCAGGGCTTTTATAGGGTTTAAAAGCCAAGGCCAACAAATACTTTAAACGACTGTTCTGTTCGGCGTCTGGATAAGTGTCTACGCCGAAAACGACTCGGTCAGCTGGGAGGTATTGGTAAGTGCCAAAAATACGGTCCCAGAGTGAAAAAATATTACCGTAATTGGCATCCGTATAGGGGAGCTGGTGGTGGTGGTGTATTTGGTGCATATTAGGGGTAACCACGATCCACTGCAGCCATTGATTCACCCATTGGGGCAACAAAATATTGGCGTGGTTAAATTGAGAGAGCACTACTGACAGGCTCTGATAAAGCATGATCACTCCCACGGAGGCACCTGTAATCCATACAGCGAGTAAGGTAAATCCAAAACGCACCACGCTTTCCATGGGATGGTGTCTGTTGGCCGTAGTGGTATCCACTTCGTGATCTGTATGGTGGATTAAATGAAATCCCCAAAGCACTTTTACTTTATGCTCAGACCAATGTGCAAAATAGGCCCCAATCAAATCGAGTAAAGCCACCCCGATCAACACCTGTGCCCAAAAAGGAATACTAGACAGCACGTAAAGCAGACCCCATTGGTGGGTTTGGGTCCAGTCACTGAGCCATAATAAAAGTCCAGCTAGCGAAAAATTAACCAAGATCGTCGTGGCTGTGAAAAAGAAATTCAGTCCAGCGTGTTTGGTTTTTTTATAATTCATCAATCGCCCAGGCAGGCCACTTTCCAGCATCCAAAAAAAAGCGATTCCCCCAACCAGTAGGGCACTTCGGTGCAATGAGGGGATAGTTTCGAAATAATTAATCAAATACTCCATAGCGTGTAGCTGTCATTAGCAGATGAAATATACTACTTTATTTCTTTTTTCATCTGCTCGACCACCTCAAAAGCTGCAGGGCAAATAGCTGTATTTTTTAAAGTAATTTCGGCGATTTGATAAATCTTAGGTCGGTCTGTATGGGGATATTCCGCACAGGCTTTGGGCCGAACCTCATAAATACTGCACTTGTTATCCCCTCCTAAAAACGGACACGGGAGTTGTTGTAATACCTGATCCCCATCCTCATCCACCCGAAGATAGGTTGCGATGAATTTTTGCGGAGTTAACCTTAAGTGTTTGGCTATGCGGACAATATCCTTGTCTGTATATAAGGGACCCGTGGTGGTACAACATTGCGCACAATTTAAGCAATCAATGCGTTTGAACACCTCATGATGTATGCGCAAGACTTGTTGGTCTAGTTTTTTTGGGGGACGTTTTTTGAGTTGTTGAAAAAACTGCCTATTTTCTCTCAGCCGTTGCGCAGCCCACGAAGGAAGCTTGTTGAGCCAATCTTCCACCTTAAGGAATATTGAGGTATTTGTGGGTCTGGATGGAAACCTTCCACTTTGGGTGAGCCATGACATAATCCACAATAAGCGGCATCACCTTTTCGCGAACACTCCACTCAGGTTGTAGGTATAAGTGACAATCTGCGTTTACCTTTTGCGCCTGTTCCTCTGCCCAAATCAGGTCGTGTTTGTTGTACACAATTACCTTGAGTTCATCGGCCCGAGCATAAGCCTCAGCCAGCGGTGCCTTATTTTTTTTGGGGGATAAACAGACCCAATCCCAGTGACCCGAGAAAGGATAGGCGCCAGATGTTTCAATATGGATGGCCAATCCGTTCTTTTTCAATGCTTCAGTGAGCGGACCCATGGGCCAAGTCAATGGCTCACCACCAGTCACCACAATGGTCTGATAGGGCTGAGCGGCTGATACTATTTCATCAACCCAAGTAGCTGGGTGTCTTTGGGGATCCCAACTTTCTTTGACATCACACCAATGACAACCTACATCACACCCTCCTACCCGGATAAAATAGGCTGCTTTTCCTTGATGAAAACCCTCACCTTGGATGGTGTAAAAGGCTTCCATGAGCGGAAGGGCCACTCCTTTTTCGACAAACGAAGGTTCAATTGAATTCATGGGGCAAATATAACCTTTTGGGCCGCAAAGGACTAGTAAAAATACACCCTGATTTCCCCGTTATTTGACGGTGATTTCTACAAATTGGTTACATTCGCAACAGAGAATTTATCTATGAAAAAAAGAATAGTACTGATCGGTCTTTTTGCGCTAATCACCTCGTGCAATCAGGAATCTCCATTCACTATGGGTGTAGGACGCGTGGGACTGCTCAATAAAGAAACCCCCATCAATAGTTTGTTTACTGTATTTGCCGCAGATTCAGTAGCTGTAGATACCGTGGCTCTTGAAGCTGATGCAGTTGTCGACCCGATTAAAATATATGAAAAAGGAGGGGCTCATTTATTGACGATCACCCCAACCCAGGACAGTATTCAACTCGTCAAGCACATCCGTGTGATGGACACGCGATACACCACCTCTAAAGGTATTCATTTAGGCAGCACCTATGCTGAGTTAAAGAAAGCCTATGAAATTGATAAGGTGACCGGCTCACTAAAATCAGTTATGGTCACCTTAAAAGGAGTCGATGAATACGTGACTTTTGATCGGGAAGTATTGCCAGAAAATATCCGATGGAGTCTCGACGCATCTATTGAAGCCTTTCAAATTCCGGATAACGCCCAGATCAAACACTTGATGATCAACTGGGGTGATCGATGAAAAAAACACTCCAAAAGTTACTTCCTCTAGCCTACGGAGGTTTTTTTAACAGCCTGTCCTATATTGCGCAACCTTGGGTGGTACAAAAGGCATTTACCCTTTTTGTATCTCCCAGAAAAGGAAAAATTCTTCCACACCAACAAGCTTTCTTACAAAAAGCCACTGCCGAGCTAGTAGAAATAGAAGGATTGGCCATTCAAACCTATACCTGGCCAGGTACTGGGCCCACCGTACTTTTATTTCATGGTTGGGAAAGCAATGCCTTTAGATGGAGAAAGTTAATCGAAGTGCTTCGTCCTTTGAATTACCATATCATTGCCCTAGATGCACCAGCTCATGGCGCATCTTCCGGAAAGGTACTTCACGTGCCGCTTTATCAAAAAATAGCGGCTGGATTGATGGAGCGTTTCCGTCCTCAATTTGCTGTTGGACATTCCATGGGGGGAATGATGCTGTTATATCACCAACACTTAGGGGGCACGGAATCCCTGAAAGGATTGGTCGTCCTTGGGGCTCCTGCTGATTTAAATAACATCATGAAACAGTACAAATCCATACTTAAACTCAACAAAAAAGTATTCAACGGATTGGATGAATTGTTTAAATCAGACTTTAATTTTCGAATTGATGATTTTTCGGTGGCTGAATTCAGCAAATCTTATACCATTCCAGGGCTGTTAGTACACGACAAAAAAGACTTAATCGTGCCCTACTCCAGTGCTGAAAAAATAGCACGAAATTGGAAGACTGCTGAACTGATTACCACAGAAGGACATGGTCATTCCCTGCATCAAAAAGAAATAAACGAGGCCATCGGTCGATTTATGACCAAGATTAATTAAGCTTTCGTCATCGCCCGTTCACGAGCAATCAAGGTGTTTTTCAACAACATAGCGATCGTCATCGCTCCTACACCGCCAGGCACTGGTGTGATGTATGAAGCTTTCTTGGAGACTTCTTCAAAATCAACGTCTCCTGTGATGTAATACCCTTTTGGCAAACGAGCATCTGGAATTCTGTGAATACCCACATCAACTACTACAGCCCCTTCTTTAATCATATCTCCTTTGACAAAATGGGGTACCCCAAGGGCGGAAACAACCACATCTGCTTGAAGGAGTAACTCTTTCAAGTTCTTGGTACGCGAATGAGCCAACGTTACTGTCGCATCTGCCCAAATTCCTTTACGACTTAGCAGTACACTCATGGGACGACCTACAATATGACTTCTTCCGATAACAACGGCATGTTTCCCAGAGACCGAAATTTGATACCGCTCCAAAAGCTCCATCACTCCATATGGGGTGGCTGGTAGGAATGTTTCTAAGTCCAAACACATCTTCCCTACATTCACCGGGTGAAAACCATCCACATCTTTGGCTGGGTCTATAGCCATGATGATTTTGTGTTCATCGATGTGTTTTGGCAAAGGCAATTGAACAATAAATCCGTCAATTTCAGGATGGCGGTTTAATTCATCAATATGCTTTAAAAGAACTTCTTCAGTGACCTCCTGGGGAAGTTTAATCAACGTCGATTCAAATCCTATTTTTTGGCAAGAACGCACTTTGCTGCCAACATAGGTTAAGCTCGCCCCATCTTCACCCACCAAAACGGCTGCTAAATGCGGTACTTTTTGACCAGCTTCTTTCATTTTGGTCACAGTTTCCGCAATCTCCTCCTTGATCTGATTGGCGATTTTAAGTCCTTCTAACAATACCATAATCTATAATTATTTAGGACCCATGGCTCCAGGAAACCCCGGAGGCATACCGCCCATCATTTGCATCATTTTTTTTGCACCACCACCCTGCATCATCTTCATCATTTTACTCATCTGTTCAAATTGCTTCATCAAAGCATTAACCTCTTCCAAGGTTCTTCCACTACCCTTGGCAATACGCTTTTTGCGATTTAAATCGATTTTATGCGGCTGAGAACGTTCCATAGGAGTCATCGAGTGAATCATCGCCTCTACATATTTAAAGGCATCATCATCAATGTCAATACCTTTCAATGCTTTTCCCACACCGGGAATCATCCCCATTAGGTCCTTCATCGATCCCATTTTCTTGATTTGCTGTATTTGCGTCAAGAAATCATCAAAGCCAAACGTATTTTTGGCAATCTTCTTTTGAATTTTTCGGGCTTGCTCTTGGTCAAACTGATCCTGGGCGCGTTCAACTAAAGAGATGACATCGCCCATACCTAAGATTCGGTCAGCCATTCGTTCTGGGTAGAACACATCAATGGCCTCCATTTTTTCACCAGTACCGATAAACTTAATCGGTTTATTAACTACGGACTTGATCGAAATAGCCGCCCCTCCTCGGGTGTCGCCATCTAACTTAGTGAGCACTACCCCACCAAACTGCAATACATCATGAAAAGCTTTAGCCGTATTTACTGCATCTTGACCTGTCATGGCATCCACGACAAATAGTGTTTCCGAGGGGGTAGTGTTTTTATGAATCAAGGCAATCTCATCCATCATTTGCTGATCAACCGCTAAACGTCCTGCGGTATCAACAATCACCACATTATGGCCATGCGTTTTGGCGTACGCGATTCCCTCTTGGGCTATGGCTACTGGATCCTTGGAATCCTTATTGGAATAAACGGCTACTCCAATTTGTTCGCCCAAAATATGCAGCTGATCGATAGCTGCTGGACGGTAGACGTCACAACCCACTAAAAGTGGCTTTTTAGATTTTTTGGTTTTGAGGTATAGCGCCAACTTTCCGGCAAATGTAGTTTTACCTGAACCTTGTAAACCCGACAACAATACTACGGCAGGACTTCCGCTTAAGGTCAATTCTTGGGCAGACCCACCCATCAGCTCAGTCAGTTCATCTTTAACGATTTTGACCATCAACTGACCTGGCTGCAAACTGGTCAACACCTGTTGTCCCAGTGCTTTTTCTTTGACTGACTGAGTAAAGTCCTTGGCGATTTTGTAGTTTACGTCAGCATCCAGCAACGCTCTCCTAACTTCCTTGAGCGTTTCAGCTACGTTTATTTCCGTAATCTGCCCACGTCCTTTGAGCACGTGTAGGGCTCTATCTAATTTATCGCTTAACTGATCAAACATAAATAATTTCCTTTAAGTTCATCATCTGCTTTACATTCTTTGTGGGGCATCGATACCCAATAA
>DFSJ01000046.1:15504-16508 GCA_002378585.1 Flavobacteriaceae bacterium UBA3440
TCCGCTAGAATGGGTAAATTTTGGTATAGGGAATTAAACCCCTTGACTCCTTCATAGAGGTAATTGGCCAAAAGCGCAGGTGAGTACTGAGCTGCCGCATGATCTATAACATTCGAATATCCATGAATCCAAACCAATAGGGAAACCTCTTTTTCTGAGAGTTTTATGCCGTAAATCGGTTGATCCATCGGTTCAGTCACCTTGCGCAAAATCGACTGAATGCGCGCGTAGGTATATTGGATAAATGGACCTGTATTTCCTTGAAAATCAACCGATTCATTTGGATCAAACAAAATGCGTTTTTTGGGATCTACCTTGAGTAAATAATATTTGAGGGCTCCCATTCCGATGCTGTGATACAACTGGTCTTTTTGTGGCTGATCCATCCCCTCAAGTTTACCCAACTCATCAGCTAGGCTCTGAGCTGTTTGCGACATATCGGAAATCAAATCATCTGCATCGACAACGGTACCTTCCCTGCTCTTCATTTTTCCAGAAGGTAGGTCAACCATACCATAACTTAGGTGATACAAGTCATCTGCCCAGTGATAACCGAGTTTCTTAAGAATGAGAAAGAGCACTTTAAAGTGGTAATCCTGTTCGTTACCCACGGTGTATACCATACCGCCTACATCAGGAAAGTCAACCGCTCTTTGCAGTGCAGTACCTAGGTCCTGAGTCATATACACCGAGGTGCCGTCAGAGCGCAGCAATATCTTTTCATCCAACCCATCTGCGGTGAGATCGATCCAAACACTTCCATCGGGTTTTCTGAAAAACACACCTTGACTAAGCCCTTGTTCAACGACTTCTTTGCCCAACAAATAAGTGTCACTTTCGTAATAATACTTGTCAAAAGAAACGCCTAACTGTTGGTAGGTTTGCTCAAAACCACTGTAAACCCATGAGTTCATCATCTTCCAAAGGGCCACAACTTCTGGATCTCCTGATTCCCACTGACGAAGCATTTCTTGAGCTGCGATGAGTATCGGTGCCTGTTGTTT
>DFSJ01000046.1:16835-21625 GCA_002378585.1 Flavobacteriaceae bacterium UBA3440
GCCACATAATACCTCCCGACCAACTTGTCGCCTTTCAATCCGGATGATTCTGGGGTGACTCCCTCGCCAAATAATTTCCACGCCAACATACTTTTGCAGATGTGGATTCCTCGGTCGTTGATGATTTGTGTTTTGTATACCTGATAACCAGCCGCTTCTAGAATCCTGGCCACTGAATAGCCCAAAAGATTATTTCGCACATGCCCTAAATGAAGTGGCTTGTTGGTGTTGGGAGATGAATATTCCACCAATCGAGCACCTCTGGAACCTGATGGATAAGGAGTTAATGCGGATTGGTAAAGTTGAGCGATCCAATATTCGTCAGACAACTCGAGGTTTAAAAACCCTTTAACCACGTTAAAAGAAGCTACTTCTGAAAGCGTTTCTACCAAATGTGTCCCTAAATCTTGGCCTATCTGTTCCGGTGATCCTTTGATATGGCGCATCATTGAGAAAACGACCACAGTAATTTGACCGGCAAATTCTTTTTTGGTTGGCTGTAAGTCGATCTGAGGTAAAATAACCCCATAACGCTTTTCCACCGCCTGAATCAATACGTTTTCTAAATGTTTTTCAAAGTGCATTTCAAGGGCATTAAAGGCGCAAAAATAAGTTATTTTCGCGCTATTCCCTTAAGCGATCCGCATTGATTGTGGTAAAAATATCTCTGCCAGCATACACCGAGCACTTCCACCTCCATAAGTTTCTATAGTGGTTAGATCAGGGGCAACAATCACACATGACTCTTCGATGATGCGTACTTGATTTGGTGTAAGACTCTTTAGAGCAGACTGACTCATCACCATCAAGGGACCGTGAGTGCCCCGTACCTCCAACATATTACCGGCAAACTGATGCATTTGAGCCTCTGTAATATCGATTATTTGCAACCCATCGGACTTTAGGTGTTGCCATACATTCTTTCTTTCCTTACTGTCTTTGATTGCACTGCTGCAGATTACTGCTACCTGACTACCCACGCAGAGCATCACATTGGTGTGGTAAATGGGTATGAGCTGACCACCTACCGTTTGACTAGCCGTAAAAATAACTGGGGTGTACTCGAAATCCTCACAAAATTCAATAAATAGATCCTCATCTGTTCTTTGTGATAATGCGGCATAAGCTTTTTGGTGGGGGTGATCCAACACCATGGAACCTGTGCCTTCTAAAAAAATACCGTCCAAAGCAGCCTCTGAGTAATCGTACACTTCTTCAATGAAAAATCCTGCCGCTTCGATCGCTTCTAAAACACTGTCTGAACGCTCCTCCCGTCTGTTAGGGGCTTTCATGGGATAAATAGCAATCCTTCGATCTGGATGAGTACTGATCCAATTATTTGGAAAATGTGCGTCCGGTGTATCCTTTTCTTGATCTGCCTGTACCACAACCACCTGAACTCCATGTTCACGCAATAGAGCGACAAAGTTGTCAAATTCTCTTTGGGCCAATTCCAGTAAATTATTAGACTCATCAACATCCTGATGTTGAAAATAATTATCCTGAGCTGTTTGCTCATTTGACCTAAATTGACTGGGGCGCACCATCAATAGCGCATGGGTGGTTTGTTGACTCATTTGATTCGATGTAATGGCAGGGTACTGCACCGCAACATCCCGCCCTGTTTAGCAATTTCTTTATAGGATACTTCTTCTACGTTCAGTCCCATGGACCTCATCCAGGTATTAATTCTCCCCAATCGGGATTCTGAGACAACTACCCGGGGACTTATGGAAAATACATTACATCCCATCATAACCAATTCCTCTTTGTTGATCTCAAATACGCGATCTGGTCCAAAAAAAGACCTAATCCAAGCGACATCTTCGGGATGCGTAAACCCAGGCGGATAAATAAGTGCCATATCACGACCTATAGGCTGAAAACAACAGTCCAGGTGAAGCGCATTGGCATAGGGATCCGTGTTGGATTTCTCCAACTCAAAGGCTCTCACTTTTTTATGGGGAAATAATTTCGCTAAAAAATCTACCGCAGCAGCATTAGTTCTAGCGGTGATTTTATTTTTATAATCCGGCTTAAGGTAAACGCCCACAAATAAATACTCATTCCAAGGCATCACATCCCCCCCCTCGATATGCACCTGTTCGGGAGGAACTATAATACACCCTGGATCTGCCTGCTTGATCAGGTATTGGATGGCATCAGTTTCTTCTGCTCTATCAGGCAATATATTGGAAAGCACCCATTTGTCCTCCACCACAAAAGCGATATCTCGAGCAAATATCTGATTACAATCAGGGATTAAATCAGGACGAAATACGTTGACACCATGCCTTGCAAATACTTCAGCAAGACCCTCTATCTCAGCTACCATTTCAGCTTCTGACGGGTAACTTCCGGCCTTTATATGCATCAACGAGTTGGGATCATACGCATTATCTACTGTAGGTGGCGGGCCTTGGTCTTGAGCAATGCCCAAGATCACAGACTTTAACTGATCGGTCTCGTTGTGTATGTGGAGTGTCAAATACATAATAAAAAAACCCTGAATAATCAGGGTTTATAGATTAACGATTTTCTATAGGTGTAAATGACCTAAGTGTTTCACCTACATATACTTGCCTTGGCCTACCAATAGGCTCTTGATTTAGTCTCATCTCTCTCCACTGAGCAATCCAACCAGGAAGTCTTCCCAAGGCAAACATAACTGTGAACATCTCCGTTGGGATACCCAAAGCTCGGTAGATAATACCTGAATAAAAGTCAACGTTTGGATATAAATTTCTGGACACGAAATACTCATCCTGAAGGGCTTCTTGCTCCAAGCCTTTGGCAATAGCCAGGATGGGGTCATCAATTCCTAGGTCGGCTAAAACGTCGTCCGCTGCTTTTTTAATAATCTTAGCTCGGGGGTCAAAATTTTTATAGACTCTATGTCCAAATCCCATCAGACGGAAAGGATCGTTTTTATCTTTGGCTTTAGCCATGTATTTTTTGGTATCTCCACCGTCTGCTTGAATCGCCTCAAGCATTTCAAGGACTGCTTGGTTAGCTCCACCGTGTAATGGACCCCACAAAGCGGATATTCCTGCTGACAAGGAGGCAAATAAGCCTGCGTGAGAGGAACCTACAATACGAACCGTTGAAGTGGAACAGTTCTGCTCGTGGTCTGCATGTAAGATTAATAACTTATCTAGTGCATCAATGATGATGTCATTCTTCTTGTACTCCCCACTGGGTTTTTTAAACATCATTTTGTGGATGTTTTCCACGTAGCCCAAGGTATCATCACCATAGTCCAAAGGAAGTCCTTTGCGTTTGCGCAAGGTCCATGCCACTAGGACTGGGAATTTAGCTACAATGCGCACAATAGCTTCGTACATCTCTTCATCAGAACTAACATTGACAAAACGAGGATTGAACGCGATCAACGCACTGGTCAATGAGGAGAGAACACCCATAGGGTGTGCAGACTTAGGAAAACCATCGAGGATTTTCTTCATGTCTTCATCCACAATTGACTCTTGAACTATGTCTTTATGAAATTTTTCTAGTTGACTTTGAGTAGGAAGTTCCCCCCAAATGAGCAAATACACCACCTCGAGGAAGCTTGATTTCTCTGCTAAATCCTCAATCGCATAACCGCGATATCTCAATATACCAAGCTCACCATCTAGAAAAGTAATAGCACTTTCACAAGAACCCGTGTTTTTATAGCCTGGATCTAGGGTAATCATTCCTGATTGACTCCTCAAATTTTTGATGTCAATCGCTAGTTCATTTTCACTCCCCTGAATAACAGGTAATTCATAGCGATTCCCTTCGTATTCTAATATTGCTTTTCCAGACATAAACTTGATTTAATATAATTTCAAGAGTTGTAAAAATACGAGAAAAGGGGAGGAATTACAAAGGCAAGTATGAAATATTTAACAAATGAAATTCATAAAAAAAGGAGAGGAACAACAATAAAAAACGCGGGCTAAAGCCCGCGTTTTTTTTGAGAATCATTGACGTATTTACTTGATTTTAAATGCGTTTTTCTGAGGGAAATAAGCGGTAGATCCCAATTCCTCCTCGATGCGCAAAAGCTGGTTGTATTTGGCCATACGATCGGAACGCGATGCAGAACCAGTTTTGATCTGGCCTGTATTTAATGCTACGGCTAAATCGGCAATAGTATTGTCCTCGGTTTCTCCTGATCGGTGAGACATTACTGAAGTATACCCAGCATTTTTAGCCATATTCACCGCTGCTATCGTTTCAGTTAGCGAACCGATTTGATTGACTTTGATCAAAATTGAATTGGCAATACCTTGCTCAATACCACGTGATAAACGGGTTACGTTGGTAACAAACAAATCATCTCCTACCAATTGTACCTTTTCTCCGATTTTTTCAGTTAAGGACTTCCAGCCAGCCCAATCATTTTCATCCATGCCATCCTCGATGGAGATAATCGGATACTTAGCGGCTAGATCAGCTAAGTATTGCGCTTGTTCCTCTGATGTACGCACGGCGCCTTGAGCACCTTCAAACTTAGTGTAATCGTATTTTCCATCAACATAGAATTCTGCAGCCGCACAATCCAAGGCGATCATCACTTCATCGCCGAAAGAATAACCAGCATTACCCACAGCCAATGCAATGGTTTCAATAGCGTCCTCAGTTCCTTTAAGGGTTGGGGCAAATCCACCCTCATCACCCACTGCGGTACTTAAACCTCTATCGTGAAGTACTTTCTTTAAGTGATGAAAAATTTCTGTTCCCATCTGCATGGCGTGGGTAAAACTTTTGGCCTTAACAGGCATCACCATAAACTCTTGAAA
>DFSJ01000007.1:0-5037 GCA_002378585.1 Flavobacteriaceae bacterium UBA3440
ATAAATGGGGGGGTAAATAAAAAAAGGGCGCCAACTGATGTTGGCGCCCTTAAAAAGAAGGGGGGGCGAATTTATCGTTTAAATAAAGTCAATTTGAGTAGGAAGAGCAAAGCGATAAAGAGCGCAAATGCCCAAAGTACCCGGGCGGAACCAGGGTAGTTTTTTTTATGGTGCATTAATTCTTTTCGGTACGACCAGATGGTAATCGATACAAAAGAGACAAAAAAAAGTGCGGCAAAAATGAGTTGTCCTTTAGTGAACATATCTGTATTTTTGGCAAAGGTACATATAAATCTCCCTGATGAAAGACAAGATTACAGCCGTTCAGGCATTTCACACCGCATTTGGTTTGGGTTACAGCCAAACTCCATTGGCCACTTTAGGCGTGGATAAAAACAATTTGCGCTTCCGGTTGATGGACGAGGAAAATAAAGAATATTTGGAAGCGGCTATGGCCGGTGATTTGGTGGAAGTAGCGGATGCTTTAGGAGATATGCTCTATATATTGTGCGGCACCATTATTGAGCATGGACTTCAGGATAAGATCGAGGCGGTATTTGCCGAGATACAACGCTCCAACATGAGTAAATTGGGCGTGGATGGACAACCGATTTATCGAGAAGACGGTAAAGTGATGAAGGGACCTAATTACAGCCCACCTGATCTGGCCAGAGTACTTTCTAGTAAGCCTTAACCCGCCATCCAAAAGGATCTGGCGCTAAGTTGCGCTGCAGGTCAGTTAGTTTTTGCTTGAACAAATCAGCATAACTATCCGGTTGTTTCTGGAGCTCATATTTTTGCTCTTTATAGCCAAAACCTTTGATGGGACTCACTACGGCAGCAGTTCCAGCACCAAATAATTCCTTTAGACTACCGTTTTGGTAGGCGTCTAATATTTCTTGCACTTTAATAGGGCGTACCACTAGGTCAATACCTGAAGCCTTGGCCATGTCGATTAAGCTTTTGCGGGTCACTCCATCCAAAATACTATCGCTGGTGGGTCCTGTGATTAATTGATCCCCAATACGGACAAAAATATTCATGGTACCTGCTTCTTCGATGTATTCGTGGGTGGCTGCATCAGTCCAAACCACTTGTTGAAACCCTTCTTCCTGGGCAAGCTTGGTGGGATAGAATTGCCCGGCGTAGTTTCCCGCTGCTTTGGCATAACCAAATCCACCTTTAGCAGCTCTTGAATAATGTTCGGCAATTTTTACGCGCACCTCACCAG
Source organism: Flavobacteriaceae bacterium UBA3440 (assembly GCA_002378585.1). Classification (GTDB taxonomy): domain Bacteria; phylum Bacteroidota; class Bacteroidia; order Flavobacteriales; family Flavobacteriaceae; genus MAG-120531. The sequence continues at coordinate 1,232 of DFSJ01000007.1, forward strand.
CAAAATAAGCATTGACGGGGCTGCAGATAATGATAAAGGAGTACTCTGTCGCCGGATTGGCCGCCACACCAGCTTGGGTGGCGATCACAAATGGTCTGATATACAATGAATTATTGGCACCCGGTTTGATCCAATCTTTCTCCAACTTGAGCAAGGCGCTTAGGCCATCCATAAAGTAGGCTTGTTCGAAACTAGGCATGCACAAACGCTCACAGGAACGGTTGATTCGTTTGAAATTTTCTTCAGGGCGAAATAGCCAAGCTTCCCCTTGATCATCTCTGTAGGCTTTCATGCCCTCAAATACCGCTTGACCATAGTGGAAAACTCTAGCAGAAGGGGGTAGGCTAATGTTTTGATAAGGAATGATTCTCGGAATACTCCAGGCCCCATTTTTATAGTCGCTGATCATCATGTGATCGGTAAATATTTGTCCAAATCCCACCTGATTAAAATCGACTTGATCGATTTTTGATGTAGGTGCTTTTTCTAGGGTAATGGGCGTTCCGAAATCCTGCATTATATAATAATTTGATCTACCAAAATTAAACATTTATTCCCCTGATTTCTTTTAATTTTTGTGATTTAATCAGCACCTTTGTCAACCTGACTTATATTTATGGACGTGCGTCAACACCAAATTCAACCTACTGCAGACGGTTCAAATACCTTGTTTATGCCGGGTTTGGGGGAAACGTACCATTCCAAACACGGAGCTTTACAGGAAGCCTTGCACGTATTTATTCAGGCGGGTTTTCACGCCACTACCACGGAATCGTTGCGCATTTTGGAAATAGGATGGGGCACAGGATTAAACGCTTTGCTCACTTGGGCTGAAGCCCATAAAACCCAAAGAAAAGTAAGTTACACGGGCATTGAGGCTTATCCTGTGCCGTGGGATTTAGCCCAAACCATGAATTATCCACAGTGGGTTGATATCGATGGATCTGCTGAGTTATTTGAGCAGATGCACCTGATGCCGTGGGGTGAAAAACAGGAATTAGACGCCCATTTTTCATTGGAAAAACAACAAATGCTTTTTGAAGAGATTCGGTTTGACCCACAATTTGATATGATTTATTTTGACGCTTTTGGCGCTCGAGTTCAGCCTTGGCTTTGGGAGCAACCGATCTTTGAAAAAATGTATGCGGCCTTGGTAGACGGTGGTGTATTAGTGACCTATGCCGCTAAGGGAAGTGTGCGTCGGGCCATGATAGAGGTGGGTTTTTTGGTAGAACGATTACCTGGCCCTCCGGGTAAACGAGAGATGCTTCGGGCTATTAAACCAATATAATTTGATATATGAAAGAATTTTGGGACCAACGTTATGCCCAAGAGGCTATGGCCTATGGGGAATCGCCAAATGTTTTTTTTAGGGAGCAATTAAATTCCCTGGCTCCAGGACGAATTTTGCTCCCTGCAGAAGGGGAAGGGCGAAATGCTATCTATGCCGCCACTTTAGGTTGGGAGGTTTGGGCTTATGATTGGAGTGAGGTCGCTAGAGCAAAAGCTTTAAACTATGCTTCTAAACAAGGGGTGACCATAGAGTATCATCTAGGGTCCTTGGATGAACTACCCCAACGCACCTCTTTTTTCGATGCCATCGCATTGATCTACGTACACTTCCCGGATCATATAAGACAGAGACAAATGCGGCTTTTGCAGTCTTGGTTAAAGCCAAACGGAAGGCTTATTTTAGAGGGTTTTTCTAAAAAACATCCCCAGTATCAAGCCCTTAATCCTCTGGTAGGAGGTCCTAAAAACGCAGACCAGTTATATGACCTAGATGATTTACTGTCCGATTTTGATCAGTGTCACTCGCTTCTAGCGGTCTCCCAAGAAATTGAACTCCAAGAAGGTTTTTGTCATTGTGGCACTGCCCATGTGGTCCGTTTACATCTAGAAAAATTATGAAGTATTTAATCACAGGAGCCACCGGATTGGTCGGCACTTCATTGGTCCATGCCCTTTTAGACAGAGGTGTGGAGGTGAACTACCTCACCACACAAGTGAAAAGCACGCCTAGATTTTCTAGGGCCCGCGAATTTCACTGGGACCCTGTAAAAGGCCTGCTGGATACCCAAGCATTGGAAGGAGTCTCGGTAGTCATTCATTTGGCCGGTGCTTCGATTGCTAAGCCCTGGACAAAAACATACAAAAATGAGATCGTTCAGAGTAGGGTCGAGGGATTGAACGTGTTGGCACAAGCGATTAAGGAAGGCCATTTTCCCGTAGTTAAATTGGTTTCTGCTTCAGCAACAGGGATCTATCCCAGCGATCTTGACCAGGTATACACCGAAGATAGCTCAGCAGTGGCGCAGGACTTTTTGGGAGAGGTGGTTCAACGCTGGGAAACTGCAGCAGATCAATTCAATAAACTGGGGATAGAGGTTATTAAATGTAGGTTTGGCCTTGTTTTTTCCCTGTCCTCAGGTAGCCTTCCTGCTATGGTTACCCCTGTTCGTTGGGGGATAGGGTCTGCACTAGGCGATGGTCAGCAGTGGCAGTCTTGGATTCATCTGGGGGATTTAACTAAGTTGTTGATCTGGTGTGCTGCTGAGGCACAACCAGGTGTATACAATGCGGTGGCCCCTAATCCATTGAGGCAAATCGATTTAGCTCAGTCGATTGCTCGCTGTTTGCGCAAGCCTTTTTGGGCACCTGCGGTACCTGGTTTTGCGTTGAAATTGATTTTAGGTGAACGATCCGCCTTGGTGTTGTCCAGTCAACGGGTAAGCGCGGATAAAGTGACTCGTGCAGGTTTTGTTTTTGATTTTCCTGAAATCACGCAAGCCCTGACAGATTTATTGGGTCCAACTAGGTGACAATTTGACATTGACAGTTGAATTGGCCCTAGATTTGCCCTGTACAGAATCAAATTATGTCATCCTATGAGCGAAGATTTAAACCAAATGGAAGCACAGCAAGCGTCAGAAACTGAACTTAACGAACAGTCCGCTGCGGCCCCAAAAAGCGAAAAAAAATCCAAGAAAGATAAACAAGCAGAACTTGAACAGGCTTTGGCAGAGGAAAAAGATAAATTTCTTCGCTTGTTTGCTGAGTTTGAGAATTATAAAAAACGCACCGTAAAAGAGCGAATGGATTTGTTCAAAACCGCTGGACAGGAAGTGATTACGGCTTTATTGCCTGTGGTTGATGACTTCGAAAGAGCGTTGAAAGAAATTGCTAAATCAGAAGAAAAGGAACTTTTTGTGGGCGTTGAATTAATCAGTCAAAAGCTCACCCAGGTGTTGCAAAGCAAAGGATTGTCCTTAGTGGAGGTTGCAGCTGGAGCGGATTTTGATGCGGACATACACGAAGCGATTACCCAGATTCCAGCGCCAGACCCATCATTAAAAGGCAAGGTAGTGGACGTTGTGGAGAAAGGATATAAATTAGGAGACCGAATGATTCGCCACCCCAAAGTGGTTGTAGGACAATAACATCATGAAGGAAGATTTTTACGCCATACTTGGCATTGACAAAAGCGCTAGTGCTGCCGATATCAAAAAGGCCTACCGCAAAAAGGCTATTGAATACCACCCGGATAAAAATCCAGGAGATTCAAAAGCGGAGGAGCTATTTAAAAAGGCAGCTGAAGCCTACGAGGTCTTAAGCGATCCAGACAAGCGCGCTAAATACGATCAATACGGTCATGCAGCCTTTGAAGGTGGATTTGGCGGGGGTGGTGGTATGAATATGGATGACATATTCAGTCAATTTGGCGATATCTTCGGATCAGCTTTTGGCGGTGGAGGTTTTGGTGGTTTCTCCGGTTTTGGCGGTTCAGGAACCCGAAGAGTCAAAGG
>DFSJ01000007.1:5443-17780 GCA_002378585.1 Flavobacteriaceae bacterium UBA3440
GGTGGATCTGGCCAGCAAATGAAAATCACCAACACCATTTTGGGTCGTATGCAGTCAGCTACTACCTGTAGCTCATGCGGTGGTGTGGGTCAGCTCATCGATTCCAAACCGGACCAAGCTGATGCTCAGGGCATGGTGGTTAGAGAGGAAACAGTTTCCATTCAAATACCTGCTGGGGTTGAAGAAGGGATGCAACTGAAAGTCTCCGGAAAGGGGAATGATGCACCAGGTCAAGGGATTCCAGGTGACTTGATTGTTTTGGTGGAGACCCAAGAACACGAGACCCTAAAAAGGGAGGGGGATAACCTGCACTATGATTTATACATCAGTATTTCAGAAGCTGTGTTAGGTGCTTCTAAAGAGATTGACACGGTAGGTGGAAAAGCGAGAATTAAATTAGACCCGGGAATTCAATCCGGTAAAATATTGCGTCTCAAAGGCAAAGGTGTGCGCAACATCAACGGTTATGGAGCCGGGGATTTGTTGGTGCATATCAATGTGTGGACCCCTAAGGAAATCAATAAAGAACAGCGCCAGTTTTTTGAAAAAATGGCGGATCACGAGCATTTTATTCCCAAGCCGGAAAAGTCAGACAAATCATTTTTTGACAAAGTTAAAGACATGTTTGCCTAGAAGAATGCCTTGGATGTAGTACATTTAAGGCATTCCATATCGGCAAATGATGATAAGAACCCTGCGCAATTTTTGGGAAGCGATTATCGGTTTTCTCACCAAACCTATTTACGAATCTGAATCAGCACACCTGACTGTAGGCACGTTAATGTCTATTATTGTGGTGATTGTAGCCATTAATGTATTGCTAAAAATCATCAAAAAGGTGGTTAATAGCCGACTGGCTGAGGAAGATAAAAACAAGTTTGTCAGCATCTTTGGATTTGCCAGGTACCTGTTTTACATATTGGCGATCATCACCATTCTGCATGCCTCCGGTCTTAACTTAACCGTATTTTTAACTGCTTCAGCCGCCTTGTTTGTCGGCTTGGGTTTTGCCTTGCAGTACCTGTTTCAGGATATTATTTCCGGCATATTGATCATCATGGATCAGTCCTTACACGTGGGTGATGTGGTTGAAATACAGGGCAAGGTGGGTAAGGTAACGGAGATCAATCTGCGTACCACCCGAGCGGTGACCAGGGATGACAAGGTATTGGTGATTCCTAACCACAAATTTTTGGTGGAGACCATTTATAACCACACACAAAATCACAATACCACCCTGGAAAAAGTCACTGTTGGTGTGGATTATGGATCTGATGTACAACTGGTCACTCAGCTATTGCTCGATATAGTATGCAGTCAAAAAGGCATCCAAAAAAAACAAAAACCCGTAGTGCTTTTCGATGATTTTGGTGAATCTGCTTTAATTTTTTCTGTGGTGTATACCACGGGTGACAGCTTTACGGATAACCGGATAAAAAGCGAGTTGAGGTACCGAATTCACGAAGCTTTTCAGAAAAACAACATAGTGATTCCTTTCCCCCAACGCACCCTACATTGGGTGCAAACCAATCAATCGACTACCGATGCATAGACTTTTAATTGCGGAGGATGAACCAGCCATCCGCCGGGTGTTGATCAAAATAATTAAAGAAACTTTTGAGGATATTGAACTCCTTGAAGCTGTAGATGGGGTTCACGCTCTGGAGCAATTATCGGCTCATGAATGCGATGTATTGCTTTGCGATATTAAAATGCCGAAAAAAGATGGATTGGAAGTACTCCAGTGGGTACGAGAGCATCGACCTCGTGTATCTGTGGTGATGATTTCTGGACACGGGGATTTAGAAACGGCCGTAGCCTGTATGCGCATGGGGGCAAGAGATTACATCGCAAAACCTCCTGATTTAAATCGCTTGATTGAGGCATTAAAAAACGCTTTAATTCCTCGTGAATTTTCTGCGCCTACTCCTGATCAACCAGGAGGGGAAAAGGAGGTTGCTTTTGATGCCATGTTGGGGGATAGTTCACCCATGCGAGCGCTAAAAAAAATGATTGCTCAGGTGGCCCCTACCCAAGCACGTGTGTTAATTACGGGACCTAATGGCAGTGGAAAAGAATTAGTCGCCAAGTCGCTCCATCAACATAGTACAAGAAAACAACGCCCATTTATTGCTCTGAATTGTGCGGCTATTCCTACAGAGCTCATTGAAAGCGAGTTGTTTGGACACGTTAAAGGGGCTTTTACTTCCGCGGTCAAAGACAAGGTAGGTACTTTTGAACAAGCCCATCAGGGAACACTTTTCCTAGATGAAATAGGGGACATGTCCTTATCGGCACAAGCAAAAGTGCTCCGGGCTCTTCAAGAGTCTTCTATACAGCGTGTGGGTGGGGATAAAATTATTTCGGTTGATGTCCGGCTCATAGCTGCTACCAACAAAAATCTAGCCCTTGAAATGGCCCAAGGAAGATTTCGAGAAGATTTATACCATAGATTGTCTGTGATTATTTTGGAGGTCCCACCGCTATCGGAACGACTAATTGATCTGCCACAGTTGGTTGATTATTTCACGCAAAAGGTTTGTGAGGAGCAAGGGATACCCAGGATAATTTGGCATAAAGAAGCTTTAACTCAATTAACCAAACATCCTTGGACGGGTAACGTACGTGAATTGAGTAATTCGGTAGAGCGATTAATTATTTTGGGAGGTAATCCAATTACTTCTTCCGACGTAGATCGATTAGTGATAAAAAAATAAATACGATGAAAAGACACATTGTTACACAACTTAGATCTGTACTGATTATTGGCATAGCGAGTGCTGCATTTTACTATGCACAAGCTCAATCCGTTGAACAAGATCAGCGGATGATCGAGCGTATTTTCGTACAATCCCTATCCGATGACAGCGCCTACGATTGGCTTCGTTATTTAACCCAAAACATCGGCGGTCGTTTGTCGGGTTCGGTACAAGCAGAACAAGCGGTAGCTTACACCTATGAACAACTCAAATCACTTAAACTAGATCGGGTTGAAAAACAACCTGTGATGGTTCCCAAATGGGTTAGGGGCCCAAAAGAATACGCTTATTTTGAAACAGAACCAGGAAAAACAACCAATGTTCCCGTGTGCGCTTTGGGGGGTTCTATAGCAACACCTGGACTGGGAATCAAAGCTGAGGTCATTGAGGTAAAAGGTCTATCCGGGCTGGCTGAATTGTCCGATGAGCAAGTGAAAGGTAAAATTGTATTTTTCAATGAACCGATGGACCCCAAGTTGATTGAGACTTTTTCTGCCTATGGCAAAGCAGGTAGTCAACGCACATCGGGACCTGCAGCAGCAGCGCGTAAAGGGGCCGTTGCTGTGATTGTTAGATCGCTCAACCTAGCTTTAGACGATTACCCACATACCGGGGTGACTCAGTATGGTGATCTCCCAAAAAAACAATGGATTCCTGCAGCGGCCATCAGTACGAATGCTGCCGAATTGTTGAGCAGTGTGTTGCAACTCAACCCCAAAACCAAATTCTACCTAAAACAAGCCTCTGAAAACAGGGGTGAAGTACTCTCCCATAATGTTATTGGTGAGATTAAAGGCAGTGAGTTCCCTGACGAAATCATTACCATAGGGGGACATTTAGATTCATGGGATTTAGGTTCCGGTGCTCATGATGATGGGGCTGGATGCGTGCAGAGCATGGGTGTATTGGCACTATTCCAACAATTGGGTTATCAGCCAAAACGAACTATTCGCGCGGTGATGTTTATGAATGAAGAAAACGGACTAAAAGGGGGAATGGAATACGCTGCTCAAGCGGTGAAGAAAGGAGAAAAACATGTCATGGCTCTAGAAAGTGATGCAGGTGGATTTACACCTAGAGGATTTGGATTTACCGCCCAAGATACTCAGTGGGCCCAAATCAAATCCTGGTCATCTCTTTTTGAGCCCTATTTAATTGATTCCTTTAAAAGAGGTGGTGGAGGTGCAGATATAGGTCCTCTAGCGCCTCATTATCCCAAGATGGTTTTGGCAGGACTTAAACCGGATAGTCAGCGTTATTTTATTCATCACCACGCGGCTAACGATACTTTTGAGCACATCAACAAAAGAGAATTAGATTTAGGGACGGCTGCGATGGCTAGTTTGATTTATTTGTTCGATCAATACGGTGTTCAGCCCTAGACACTCATGTTTTTGTATCTTTGCCCCTTATAAATGAAATTATCCATGCAAGAAGGAATTTATGCGGTTTTTTCCACCCCAAAAGGAACTATTCGGGTAAAGCTTACCCACGACAAAACCCCAGGTACTGTAGGCAACTTTGTTGCGCTGGCCGAGGGTCAACTCGAAAACACGGCAAAACCTCAAGGAACACCTTACTATGATGGTTTGAAGTTTCACAGAGTCATCCCTGATTTCATGATTCAAGGTGGATGTCCTCTGGGTACCGGAACCGGTGATGGAGGATACAAATTTGATGACGAATTTCATCCGGAGTTAAAACACAATGCTCCAGGGGTGTTGTCTATGGCCAATGCTGGTCCTGGAACCAACGGCACTCAATTTTTTATCACCCACGTGCCGACACCTTGGTTGGATGGAAAACACACCGTTTTTGGGCATGTAGTTGAAGGTCAAGAGGTCGTTGATGCCGTGGCTCAAGGAGATACTTTGTCTTCAGTAGTGATTGAGCGCGTTGGTGTTGAGGCTGCTTCTTGGAACGCGGTCGAGACTTTCCGTAATTTTGAGGGCTCAAGACTAAAACGCTTGGCGGAAGCGAAAGCAGCACAAAAAGCGGAACTAGATCAATTATCTGCTGGGTTTAAAGAAACCTCTAGTGGATTACGCTATCAAATTATCGAGAAAGGTAACGGAGTTCCCGCCCAAAAAGGAAAAAAAGTAAGTGTTCATTACGAAGGCTCTCTAGCCAATGGACAGGTTTTTGATTCGTCCTACAAACGCAAAGAACCCATTGAATTTGTGGTTGGCGTAGGCCAAGTAATCTCAGGTTGGGATGAAGGAATATTATTGCTTCAGGTAGGTGATAAGGCACGTTTTGTTATCCCTTCAGATTTAGGTTATGGTAGTGCGGGTGCTGGTGGGGTAATTCCTCCCAATGCCATTCTTGTTTTTGACGTCCAATTGATGGATGTTCGATAAAAAAGAAAAGCCTGTCGCGAGACAGGCTTTTTACTTTTGTACAGATATTGAGATTAGATCACTTTGACGTTCACTGCGTTCAAACCTTTTTTACCTTGTTCCAGTTCAAATTCCACTTCATCACCTTCGCGGATCTCATCGATCAAGCCTGAAATGTGTACGAAATGTTCTTTGTCTGTTCCGTCTTCTTTAATAAAACCAAAACCTTTGGTGTCATTGAAGAATTTTACTGTTCCTGTGTTCATTAGAAAAAATTAAAATAATTAAATAAAGGCCAAAGGTATACTTAAATAATCGAATTAATTTGATTTCAATCAGTTATCTTTTATAAATTAATTTTATGACCCCCATAATTCTTAAATTGTCCTATGCAAAGTAAGTATCTAGTCTATCCAATTGGTCGCTTTCAGCCACCCGCTCAAATCAATGAGCAGGACATTAGTTCATTTATTGAGCGCATCAAGATGCTGGGGATAAAACTTATTTCTGTCCTCAATCAACACCCAAATATGGATTGGACCCAGTCCTACAGACCTGGATCATGGACCTATGTTCAATTGGTACACCACCTATCAGATTCGCATATGAATGCATTTATTCGCTTTAAGTGGACCCTTACCGAAGATAATCCGTTGATTAAGGCATATGATGAAAACGCTTGGGCACAGTTGCCTGATGCACACGGGCCTATGGAAGATGCTGTTCATTTACTCAATGCACTGCATCATAAATGGTCGATATTAATGGAAGGCATGACCAGGGAACAATGGAATCGAACGTACGTTCATCCAGAGGGTTTACAGACAAGATCATTGGCGTTAACCTCTGCGCTCTATGCTTGGCATGGTGATCACCACCTAGCTCAAATGGAACAAGGAATTAAATTGATCGATGAACAGTAAACCTATGGCTGACTTCGCTGATTTTACCGCTCTTGATCTGAGGGTAGGAACGATCATTGAAGCCAAAGTATTTGAGGGCGCAAGAAACCCAGCGTATCAATTGTGGATTGATTTTGGACCTTTAGGTCATAAAAAGAGCTCTGCTCAGATTACGGCAGTTTATACGCCGGAACAGTTAATTGGTCAACAAGTCATCGCAGTGATTAATTTTCCACCTAAACAGATTGGAAATTTCATGAGTGAATGTCTGGTGCTGGGAAGTGTTTCTGATCATCAGGTAGTGCTGCTTAACCCCCAACAACCAGTGGCCAATGGTCTACCTATAGCATGAATGATGCCCCTTATTTAGATCAGGCACACATCCAGTTTGATGAACATTCACTCTGGGTGATGAATATTGCCTTAGGTCTAGTCATGTTTGGGATCTCTTTAAACCTAACTACCCGTGATTTCAAGCAACTTTGGAGGGCACCCAAACCTGTTTTGGCTGGATTAGTCAGTCAATTTTTGGCGCTTCCTTTGGTTACTTTTTTACTCGTTTCTTGGTTGAATCCACCTGCAGGCGTTGGATTAGGCATGATTATGGTCGCCGCCTGTCCAGGGGGAAATGTGTCGAATTTTATCACTCAGCTAGCCAAGGGTAACACGGCGTTGTCTATTTCTCTAACAGCCTTAGCTACCGCTGTCGCCGTGGTCATGACCCCGTTAAATTTCACCTTGTATGCCTCTCTATGGACTCCAGGATCTGCCCTAATTCAGGAAGTTACTGTCGATGTTTGGTCTATGGCCATTCTGGTGGGCTTGTTGCTCGGTCTACCTTTAATTCTTGGACTATGGGTGCGTCATCGTTATCCGATTCAGGCCAAAAAATGGGCCATGTGGATTAATCGCGGTGCCCTATTGTTTTTTTTATTCTTGATTATTGCGGCAGTATCCCAAAACCTGCTGCAGATCAAAACCTACGCGGGTTTGCTCTTTGGGTATGTGTTCCTACATCAAGCTATGGCTATGGCGGTGGGTTATGGGATCAGCCGCATGATGAGGTTGGGCATAGATAACCAAAAAACCCTCGTTATAGAGACGGGGATACAAAATTCAGGTTTGGGATTGATGTTGATTTTTACTTTTTTTGAGGGTAGGGGCTCTATGGCTTTAATCGCCGCCTTTTGGGGTATTTGGCACTTAATTTCTGGTCTGGTAGTGGGTATGGTTCTTAGGTATTTGCATAATGGAAATCGCGTATGATACAAGATTGGTTTAATGCGGGTGTTCGCGCCTTTGTGCGCACGGCACTTTGGGTATACTACAAAGATATTCAGGTACACGGTAGAGAAAATCTAAAAAAGGACAAACCCTTGATGGTTTTGGCCAACCACCAGAACGGATTGATCGATCCGTTGGTTATTGGTACCTACAGCGGTCTGTATCCCTATTACTTGGCCAGAGCTGATGTGTTTAATCATGCATTAATCCACCGCATGCTTAGATACCTGAGGATGATGCCAATTTATCGGTTGCGCGATGGACGTGATTTTGCCCAGAAAAATGAGGGGATCTACCAAAGATGTGCCCAGATCATTCAGAAAAACAATCCTTTATTGCTCTTTCCCGAAGGTGGTCATGGACGCAACAGAAAAGTAAGACCACTTAAAAACGGGTTTATTCATATTTTGAGCAAAACCTTGGCTCAAAACCCGGAAATCGACGTCTGGATTCAACCTATGGGGGTCAATTATACAAATCTTACTGAGTTTCCCGATCGAGTGCGGCTCTACATCGCTCCAGCGATTAGGGTAAAAGATTTTTGGCAAGATGGGGAAGACCAGACGCTGCTGAAACAAGCTGTTTTTGATTCGATTTGTCGTTGTACTGTCCATATCGAAGATCTAAGTCAACACGATCGATTGGTCAGTTATGTCATGGCTAGTGGTTTGGACATAACGAAGGCTCCCGAGGTAAATGACTATCTTCAAAGTCATCCCTTGGATGTCCCTGTCAGCGAAGAAACTCCTCAGGGGACTCAATTAATCCCTTGGATGTTGCGATTGATGTGGTGGCCCATTTGGTGGTTGTGGCCTAAAATATTTCCGCCTAAAAGTATAGAACCCGAGATGCGCAGTACCTTACGCCTTACCTGGACGATTTTGGGAGCCTTATTCAGTTATTTGCTGTTGGGTGTACTAGGAGCATTAGCGGGAGGTTCCTACACAGCAACTTTTGTGGCATTAGGACTACACGCCTTGATGACTCTCTGGTGGATTAAGAAAAAAACAGATTAAATATCGTCGAAACTCACATCAGTGAATGAGCCTCCACCAGGTTTGGATTCCTGATTGTCCCCTTCATGACCTTTGAAGTCGGAGATGATTTCCTCCCCCTTTTGTTCAAAAACATAATCCATCATATCAATCATGGTTTCCTTGAAGGCCTCAAAATCTTCTTTATACAAGTAGATTTTATGTTTCTTGTAGTGAAATGATCCGTCTTCTTGGGTGAACTTTTTACTCTCTGTGATGGTGAGGTAATAATCACCTGCTTTAGTTTCTCGAACGTCAAAAAAATACGTCCTTCTACCTGCTCTTAATACTTTTGAATAGATCTCTTCTTGTTCCATATGCTTCATGGTATTAGGTGTCCATGAGCCCCAAATTTGAAAAAAAAACCTGAGGTGAACAACAGATTAGTTTAATTCTTTTTTCTGGAGTTGACCCTCGTACAAGCTCTTGTAGAATCCTTCTTCTTGAAGTAGCGCTTCATGTGTCCCTTGCTGTACGCAATATCCATGGTCAATCACTAAGATCAGGTCAGCTCCTTGAGCCGCTGAGGCCCTGTGCGAGACGATGATACTGGTTTTGTTTTGAGCCACTAGGTGTAGGTTTTGCAGTATTTTTTCTTCTGTTTCCGTATCTACAGCGGATAAACAGTCATCGAGCAAGAATATTTCTGGGGATTTAACTAAGGCTCTAGCGATCGATACCCGCTGTTTTTGTCCCCCGCTTAGGGTGATGCCCCGTTCACCTAATACGGTATCGTATCCTTTTTGAAAGCCTTCAATATTTTGATGGACAACAGCCCATTTGGCGGCTTGAATAACCGCCTCTTGAGTTGGATCGTCAGCGCCAAAGGCAATATTGTTGTAGATGGTGTCTGAAAAAAGAAACGAATCTTGTGGGACGACACCCATGGAACGTCTCAATGAGATCAAATCATGGGATTGAATAGGTATTCCATCAATCTCAATGACACCGCTATCCACATCATACATTCGTGTGATGAGTTCGATGATGGTGGATTTGCCAGAGCCTGTTTTACCTATAATAGCCAAAGACATCCCAGGTGTAACCTCAAATGAAAGGTTGTCAATCGCTTTAATCCCGGTTTCAGGATAGGTAAACGATACATTTTTAAAGGAAATAGCCCCTCGGATAGGTTGGGTAGTAGACGCTTGATTGACTATGGCTGGAACGGTATGTAAAAAGTCGTTGATTCTTTGTTGTGAAGCTTCTGCTCGCTGAATAATAGAGGTTAACCAACCCACGGTAGCTACCGGCCAGGTCAGCATATTGACGTAGATAATAAATTCAAGTATGATACCGATGGAGTCGATTTCTCCTTGGATGTATTGGCGGCCTCCAATGTAGATAACGAATAAATTACTTACCCCGATGAGCAACAGCATCATCGGGAAAAACCAGGCATTTACTTTGGCTAACGCCATACTTTTATCTCGTCCTTCTTCAGCTAGATCAGCTAATTCTCTATGAACTGATTTTTCAATGCCATAAGCTTTAATCACAGAAATGCCTGAAAAGGTCTCTTGAGTGAACGTGGAAAGTGCGGAAAGAAATTGCTGTACTTGAGCTGAACGTTTGTGTATGACCCTGCTGATAAAATAAATCAATACAGACAACACAGGGAGAGGAAGTAAGGTATAGGCAGCTAGTTTGGCGTCTTTGAGGAACATCAGTGGGACCAAACAAACAAATAGTGTCAACGTTTGAATGCCGTACATAATGGCTGGCCCCACATACATCCTGACTTCAGAAACGTCCTCGCTGATTCGGCTCATCAAATCGCCCGTTCGGTTATTTTTATAAAAACTCTGGTGTAGGCGCATGTAGTGTTTGAAGACTTCATTTTTTAAGTCTGCCTCAATATACCTAGATACATTAATGATGGTTTGCCGCATTAAAAAAGTAAAGAATCCGGAAAGTAGTGCTGCGCCGATGATGATTCCGATGTATTGCAACAGGACCATCTCAATAGCCGACTCACTGCCTTTGGGTTGCTGCACGTATTGCTCTACGGCTTGAATCGATTTATTGACATAAGGAGGCATCACTAAAGAAAACACCCGCGCAATGATGGTGATCAGCACCCCCATCAGGAGTTTAAATCGGTATTTGGCAAAGTATTTATTGAGGTGTTGTAAGGCCTTCATCAAGCGTAAGGGGTGGAAAAATCCCTGGGCAAATATAGCCTCTTTCCGCCGCTTGTCCCTCATTTTGTCCAAAACAATTTTGGGTAAAAACCCCTCAAATGGTCGCAAAATATGTTGTAGTTTTGCCCCGCTAACGCAGTAAAGTTCTTTATTATGCTCACCAGAAGGCACATCAGAATAAAAGTCATGCAAGGTCTGTACTCACTCCATCACAGCCCGCAAACACCCGTGACAGAACAGTGGACATTTGTTCAAAAGAGCATGAACCAGATGAATGCACTTTATTTATCGATGCTTTCCTTGTTTATCGAGCTTCAACAATACGCGGAGGAACAGTGCGCTCATGCGGAAAAAAAATACATCAAAGGCGAGCCTTCACCATTCCCTAACCCGAACAAATGGGCCCAAAACGCGTTGTTGCAACGCCTGAAAAACGATGCGCCACTTCGGGAGGCATTGGCTGCCAAAAAGATGAATATTTGGTATTTGCACCCTGAATATGTCAAAATGATCCATCAAGACATGGTGGCTAGCAAGAGATACCAAAATTATATGATCAGTGACCAAGCAGGTTGGGAAATAGACCAAAAAGTGGTTGTTTCTCTGTTCAAAGAAGTAATAGCTCCTTGTGAACGGTTATATGATTTGTTGGAAGACGACCAGATCACCTGGGTGGATGATATTCCCACGGTAAACACCTATTTGCTAAAAGAACTCAAAAAATGGACGGCGCAATCTTCGGGTACCGCGCTTCCAGAATGGAATATAGCCGCCGATGATTTGACTTTTGCCCGCGAGCTTTTGCTTAAAACACACGAAAACAATCTGCTCTTAGAAAACGAATTTGTCGCCAAAACACCTCAGTGGGATAAAGAGCGAATTGCTGAAGTAGACGCACTGTTGCTGAAGATGGCTATTTGTGAGTTGCTGTTTTTTTCTGAAATTCCAGAAAGAGTAACCCTAAATGAGTATTTGGAGATTGCCAAAGAATATTCTTCCCCCAAGAGCAGTCTGTTTATCAATGGGATTTTAGATGTGCTTACTAAGGAATTTAGAGAGAGCCAAAGACTGCAAAAAAAGGGTAGGGGATTACTCTAAAAGTGTTAATTTAGGACCTTGAATTAATTGATTATGATGAATATGAAAACCATTACCTCCGTGTTGGTCATCGCCTTAGCATTGACCTCTTGTAAAGACAAAGCAGTGGAATCCATAGAGACCACGAATGAAACTTCCGTTGTAACAGAAGCACAAACTCCCAGCGCTCAGTTGCCCGTAATGACGTTTGACAAAACCACCCATGACTTTGGTACCATCAAAGAGGGCGAGGCTCAACAAACGGTATTTACGTTTACCAATTCGGGTTCAGCGCCATTAATCATTACCAACGCTACTTCTAGCTGCGGATGTACGGTACCTGATTATCCAAAGAACACGCCGATTGCTCCAGGTGACAGCGGCCAATTGACCGTGAACTTCAACGGAACAGGGATGAATAAAGTCACCAAAACCATCCGTGTTGAGGCCAATACCGCCAGCGGTTTTGAAAACATTAAAATTGAAGCTTTTATCGAAGCAAACAACTAATTTATGGAGGCACTCAATCAGTTTTTGCCCTTATTGATGATCATGGTGGTCGCGTATTTTTTTATGATTCGCCCACAGATGAAACGTCAAAAACAAGAAAAAGAATTTGTCAACGCTATGGCCAAAGGGGACAAAATTGTCACTAAAAGCGGGATGCACGGTAAAATCGTTGAATTAAATGACGACGGAACCTGTGTCGTAGAGACGATGGCCGGTAAAATTAAATTTGATCGCACAGCCATTTCTATGGAAATGAGCCAAACTGCCAACAAGGCCAAATAGGTTTCT
>DFSJ01000136.1 GCA_002378585.1 Flavobacteriaceae bacterium UBA3440
CCTCAATGGAGCAGCAGAATTGATCAGAGAAGCCATCAATGGTTGATCGGTTTGACTTATCAATTCAACAAAGACTAATCTTTATCTAGATAGTCGGGAATACCATCTTTATCGGTATCGGGAAAAGAAATCGTCCCATCGGCATTAATCGTAATTTCATCTTTTGTAGGGATTCCATCCCCATCATCATCGCTGTCTAAATGATTTGGCGTAGCCACTTGGAAAGACCTGCGTTCAATGGTGTAATCTGTATTGTCGTCGTCGTAAATTCCGTTGCCATTAAGATCTTCCATCCAGGAGGGAATTCCATCATTGTCGTAATCCGTGTCCGGAACAAAATTACCGAGCTCAAGCACAAAAATAAGGTTCTCGTAGGCAGGAATACTTCCTGAAACATTGTTGTAGTAACCTAGTGCTGACGGAATGATAAACATCCCCATACCACTATCTGTGTAGGTAGAAGTACCGTCATCATTAATGCGTACTTGGGTGCCTTTTTTCAACTTGGACACCCCAATACCATATCCTTGAATAGTGAACGGCAAATACTGCCATAAGTACTGAGCAGACGCATCAAAGGTGGTTCCATTAAAACGCATCCCTCGGTACTTGACTAGTGTAGAATCGGCTCTAGTAGGCTGTGGACCTACTCCTTCCCTCAAGGGGATATAATAAATGGTATGCTCTACAGTTTCCCCATCTTCTAACCCCAAATCTTCAGATTTGAGTGTGACTTTAATAGCCTGTGCTCGTTGAATAAGCGGTGTTCTACCTGCCAGATCTCCAGCCAAGGTGTCTATTTTTACTTTAAAGTCAAAGTCTACCGCTGGGTTATCAAAGTCGCTGTAATTGTAGGTATGAGTCGCCATAAATGCCTCAATGTCTGCACTGTTGGTTTGATAAACCTCACCAATGGGCAAAGGAGGGGTAATTTCAACTCCGTTGTCGTCTTTTTTGCATCCGATCAAAAAGAACGTAAACAAGCTGAAAATAAGGGCATTTTTAAAATTCATTAGGCATAAATTATGGGCGGCAAGATACAATTTTCCCTTATTTTTGCTTGAGTCATTAACAAAGAATTATGCGGCTAGACAAATATTTGTGGGCCATGCGGTACTTCAAAACTAGATCACTGGCCACTGAAGCCTTGAAAAAGGGAAAGGCGCGTATCGGGGATCAAATTGCCAAACCTTCAAGAGAGGTTTTTCCAGGTGATACAATCGCACTGCGAAAAGATCAAGTGGATTATGTCATCGAAGTAATCGGCCTACCCGATTCACGGGTAGGTGCCAAATTACTCAATCTCTACCGCACTGATCGAACACCTGCAGAAAATCTAGAATTAGCTCGATTAAAACAACTAGCCCAAAACCACTACCGTGAACGAGGGACCGGTAGACCCACCAAAAAAGATCGCCGGGCGCTTGATGAATACGCACCTGATTCAGTCACTGATGCGCTTATCGATGAGTTTATTCAAGAAACACCAAAATCAGCGACCCCTTTGTTACCTTTAACCGAAAATGATGCGCTATGAAAGACCTTATATTAGGGCATGAAGCCATACAGCACAAAATAAATAGAATAGCCTACCAGATCTATGAGTCCAATGTTCATGAAACCAAAATTGTAGTCGCTGGTATTCATGGGGGAGGTTCCTTGTTTGCCGAGAAAATTATTAGCGTATTACAACGCATCACCCAAGCAGAGATTTTGACCTGTACGGTAGACATGGACAAAAAGAACCCGCTTTCAAGACCCATCAAAACGAGTATTCCCCTGAAGGAACTAACTAATTGCTCATTGGTTCTAGTCGATGACGTACTCAATTCAGGTACAACGCTGATTTACGGGGTACATCATTTTCTGCAAATACCTTTAAAAAAACTAAAAACGGCTGTCCTGGTGAACCGCAACCACAAAAAATTTCCGGTAAAGGCCGACTTCAAAGGAATATCACTTTCCACATCCCTAAATGAACATATTGACGTAGTCTTAGACCAAGATCGGGATGCAGTATACCTAAGTCAATAAAGTTTGGGACATGATGCGCTCCACGCATTCCTGTGGACTCAGATGATCCACAAGCACGTGTACGGATGCTTTTGCATAAAAAGGTAGGCGTTCAAATAAATGTTTGCCGATAAATTCAGGGAGATCTTGATCGGGCAAATGAGCGATTAAAGGCCTAGTGGTCTTTTCAACCATCAGTCGATCTACGAGCGCTGAAACCGACATTTGCAAATAGACTACATGATCTGATGCCGATAAAATCAATGACATATTATCCCCATAAGCAGGAGTACCTCCTCCGGTAGACAATACATACGATGTGTTTTGTGAGAGCACTTGTTGCAGCAGTGATTGTTCCAGCTTTCTGAAATAAATAACGCCTTTTTGCGCAAACAAATCAGTCACTGATAAACCAGATTCAACTTCAATCAAATGATCTAGATCAATAAACGAGACTCCCAAATTGTGAGCAATTAAACGACCTATAGTGGATTTTCCACTACCCATATAACCGACGAGTACCATCTTCATGATTCAAAAATACAGCAAAACAAGCTGAGAAAATCTTTGAGTAAAAAAAAAGGGTATTTATCCAAAAAAGCCTTGTATAATCAATATTAGATAGTATATTTGCACCCGCTATTAACAACTAAGTTAATGCGACTGACCAGGTAGCTCAGCCGGTAGAGCATCTCACTTTTAATGAGAGGGTCCTGGGTTCGAATCCCAGCCCGGTCACAACTAAAGTTAAGTTTACCGCTTAACTTTTTTTGTATCTAATACTCTTGGTTTTTTCTGCCCACGTGGAGAAATTGGTAGACTTGCCATCTTGAGGGGGTGGTGTTCGTAAGGACGTGCTGGTTCGAATCCAGTCGTGGGCACAAAGCCCTTCCCAAAGGAAGGGCTTTTTTTATCCTCAATGCGGAGTAACCGTTTAATTTTCTAATTTAACTGGATAAACACCCTTAGATCAATGAAAAAATGCGTGGTGCTCGGTTCAGGAATTCAAGGATTATCTGCCGCATATTACCTTAGTGAAGCGGGACATCAAGTAACCATTATCGACCCACACAAAGAATATCAAGGTGCTTCTTGGGTCAATGCTGGATACCTAACTCCCAGCCACATCATAACCATAGCCAATCCAAAGACACTAGCTAATGGGATTAAATGGATGTTTCGATCGGACAGTCCCTTTTACATGAAACCCAGATGGGAAATCGATTTTATACGTTGGTTATGGGAATTTTATCGATCGGCCACCCCAGAAAAAGTAGGTAACGCCATAGGTCCTATTGAAGCCATTAATTTGCTGAGTAAACAGTGTTACGAAAAAATACACCAAGAGTTAACTATCGGCACCTTTCAGTTGGATCAAAGAGGCTTGTTGATGTTGTACAAAACAACAGCTGCTGAAAAGTCGGAGACAGCTGTAGCGCTCAGGGCACAGTCGGACGGACTCGGAGTTTCCTTTTTAGATCGCCATCAACTAGAAAAGATCCAGCCTGGAATAAATAAAGAGGTAAAAGGGGCCATTCATTACACCTGTGATGCACATACTACACCGCCAGAAATTATGCGATTACTCACCCAACACCTGAAAAACAAAGGAGTATCTTGGGTACACGACCCCTTGGATCGCTGGGAGGTCAACCAAGACAGAATTACCGCCATACACACTACGACAAATACGTACAAGGCGGACTACTTTGTCGTTGCTGCAGGTGTGTGGAGTAAAGACCTACTAAAAAGAGCTGGAATACACCTGAGTTTAGAAGCGGGTAAAGGGTACAGTATGGATGTACACCGACCTCATCCCATCAAATACCCAGCTATATTGATGGAACCCAAATGTGCCATCACGCCCATGGAGGGTTGGGCTCGCTTTGCAGGAACTATGGAATTATCTGGGAATAATCACCGTATTCGGCCTGAACGCGTTAAAGCCATTGCTTCAGCCGTAAGCGCTTACTACGACAATTTCGAACTCAACACCTCGGAAATGGAACAAGCTCGATGTGGATTAAGACCTGTGAGCCCTGACGGACTCCCGCTTATAGGTCCTACAGAAAAATACCCCAACTTGATGGTAGCTACCGGACATGCGATGATGGGATGGAGCCTAGGGCCGGGTACTGGAAAATTAATTCAACAATGTATCGACCAAGAGCCTACCTCCATTGATCTTACCCCTTTCAATCCCAATCGAACATTTTATTAAACAAAAAGGCCCCTTAGGGGCCTTTATATAGGAACGAAGCTTCCGATTAAGCGTTCTGCAGTTTGATCAAATTCAATGCAGATCCTGCCTTAAACCAGGCAATCTGTGCGTCGTTATAACTGTGCGCGGCTTTAATCACCTCTTTGCTTCCATCAGCATGAGCTAATTCTACAGTAAGGGGTTTACCTGGTGCCATTGAGTCGATATCTACTAAGCTGATGCGGTCATCCTCGCGAATTAATTCATAATCAGACTCCTGTACAAAAGTAAGCGCTAGCATACCCTGTTTTTTCAAGTTGGTCTCATGAATTCTGGCAAATGATTTAACTAAAACAGCGCCAACTCCTAAATGACGGGGTTGCATCGCGGCATGCTCACGGGAAGAACCCTCTCCATAATTGTGGTCTCCCACTACCAAAGAGCGAATACCTGCGGCTTTGTAAGCGCGTTGTGTGTCAGGAACTCCCCCATAGGCGCCGCTTAACTGATTTTTCACCAAGTTTGTCTTGTCGTTGAATGCATTTACTGCTCCAATCAGCGTATTGTTGGCAATATTATCCAAATGACCTCTGTAGCGCAACCATGGTCCAGCCATAGATATGTGGTCCGTGGTACATTTGCCTTTTGCTTTGATGAGCAGCGTCATGTTTTGAAGGCTTTCAACGGTCATCGGCTGAAAAGATTCAAGTAATTGAAGGCGTTCAGAATCAGGACTCACCGCTACTTGAACATGAGAACCATCTGCTTCGGGCGCCACGAATCCAGCGTCCTCCACAGCAAATCCTGCTGGTGGCAGTTCGATGCCCATCGGCTCTTCAAATCGAACCTCTTCCCCATCTTCATTGATCAGTGTATCCGTTACAGGATTGAAATCCAAACGACCCGCAATAGCCAATGCAGCTACCAACTCTGGAGAACCGACAAAAGCATGGGTATTTGGGTTTCCATCGGCTCTTTTAGAAAAATTCCTGTTAAACGAGTGAACAATGGTATTTTTTCGGTCACCTTCACTATCTGATCTATCCCATTGTCCAATACATGGTCCACAAGCATTGGTAAAAATGGTCGCTCCCAAGGTTTCAAAAGTAGCTAGCAAACCATCGCGCTCTGCAGTGTATCTGATTTGCTCTGAACCTGGATTAATTCCAAAGTCTGCTTTGGCTTTTACTTTTTTATCCACCGCTTGTTGAGCGATCGATGCTGCTCGGGTCAAATCTTCGTAGGATGAGTTGGTACAGGAACCTATCAGCCCCCACTCAACTTTTACAGGCCAGTCATTTTTCTGTGCCAAGGCACCTACTTCACTAATGGGAGTGGCCAAATCCGGAGTAAATGGACCATTCAAATGAGGCATTAATGTGCTGAGGTCGATCTCGATGACCTGGTCAAAATACTTTTCAGGTTGAGCGTAAACTTCAGGATCTGCCGTCAGGTGTTGACGCACTGCATTGGCTGCATCAGCCACATCACTCCGATCTGTAGCGCGTAAATAGCGCTCCATAGAATCATCATAACCAAACGTTGAGGTGGTTGCACCCACTTCAGCACCCATATTGCATATAGTTCCCTTACCTGTACACGACAAGTTTTGGGCACCTTCTCCAAAATATTCAATAATAGCCCCTGTTCCACCTTTAACCGTGAGGATACCAGCTACTTTTAAAATCACATCCTTGGCAGATGACCAACCGGATAATTTACCGGTAAGTTTAACACCGATGAGTTTGGGGAATTTTAATTCCCAAGCCATACCTGCCATAACATCAACGGCATCAGCACCTCCAACCCCAATAGCCAACATACCCAATCCACCAGCATTTACCGTATGTGAGTCAGTCCCAATCATCATCCCTCCAGGAAATGCATAGTTTTCTAGAACTACTTGGTGGATAATTCCCGCTCCTGGTTTCCAAAAACCGATCCCGTATTTATTGGATACAGACTCTAAGAAATTAAATACCTCGGCGCT
>DFSJ01000105.1:0-1555 GCA_002378585.1 Flavobacteriaceae bacterium UBA3440
CCGTTCTTTATGGTGTCGTATAATTCGTGTTCGTAGGTATAGGTAATGATTTCATCGATATAGATTAAGGAGAGCAGTAATTCTGTGCGCTCTTCTACGCTGAAAATGGGTTTTAATTTCTCAGGACGTTCTACCGTAGGATCGGTTTGAAGCAAGATAACCATGTGGTCACAGGCGCTTTTACACTCCTTAAACATCGCGATATAGCCGGGGTGAATCACATCGAAATTTCCGGCAACAAAACCTTTTTTGGCTTTCATATTCCTCAGATTTGGGGCCGTAAAGGTAGTTATAATTCTGTATTTTTGAGCATGACTACTACCTATCGAATTACGGGGATGACCTGTTCTGGCTGCCAAGGCCTCGTGCAGCGAACCCTTTCACAAGTTTCAGGAGTGGAGTCTGCAGAAGTTGATTTGGCTAGAGGATTGGCTTATTTGACGCATGAAAACCACCTATCGTTGAAAGTGTTGCTAAGTGCCATGGAAGCTTCGGGCGGCCATTATGGATTAAAACCTATGGAAGCCGAGCATAAGGAAGACGAAACCTATCGCGCTCTTTTATCCAAACTCCGTTGGGCTGTTGGCTTTACCATGCCCATTTTTTTGTTGTCTATGAGCGAGATGTGGGGTGTTGCACCTCAAGCGTGGATGGGTTGGGCCCAAGGTTTGCTGTCCTTGCCCGTGGTTTTTTATGCAACCTGGATGTTGATGCAACGCGCTTGGGGGTCGATTCGATCAGGACAGCTCAATATGTTTACCTTGGTAGGTATTGGAGCCGGGACTGCTTGGTTGTACAGTATTTGGGCATTAGTCTACCTGTATATTTATCCTTCTACTTCTGGTCTATTCCTTTATTTTGAAGCCGCTACCGTCATCTTGACTTTGGTGTTGCTGGGACAAGTATTGGAAGCAAAAGCGTTGTTGAACACGAGCGACTCCCTCAAGGCGCTGATTGCTCTGGTGCCTCGTAAAGCCATACGCCGTACATCGGGATTGGATGAAGAAGTTGATGTAGCGGATATATTGGCGGGTGATGTTCTGGTGGTGGCACCAGGAAGACCCATACCTGTTGACGGCGTTGTTTTATCTGGATTTTCAGCTGTGGATGAGTCTATGTTGACCGGCGAATCCCTTCCGTCTGCGAAATCCCCCGATGATTCGGTGCATGCGGGTACCCAAAATGCCAGTGGTATGTTGGTGATGCGCGCCCAAAAAGTAGGTGACCAGACCCTGGTTGCACAGATTATTGCCCTAGTCGAACAAGCGGGCAGGAGTAAGGCTCCTATTCAAGGATTGGCCGATCGAGTAGCCTCTTATTTTGTTCCTGCAGTCATCTTGATCGCCTTGATTACCTTCGGTGCTTGGATTGTTTGGGGACCAGAGCCCATTTACTTGAACGCTATGATCAATGCCATTGCCGTATTGATTATTGCCTGTCCATGCGTTTTAGGATTGGTAACGCCTATGTCCGTTATGGTTGGGGTAGGTGTTGGGGCACAACAGGGTATTTTGATTAAAGATGCCGCCGCTCTTCAGCGTATGGCGGAAGTGGA
>DFSJ01000105.1:1893-6507 GCA_002378585.1 Flavobacteriaceae bacterium UBA3440
CTGAAGGTGTTGATGTGGTTTTGGTAAAAAGTCAGGTGGCAGGTCTTTGCTTGTTGAGCGCGCATCCTATGGCGCAGGCTATATTAATACATATTCAAGAGTCAGGCATTGACCCTATCTCTGCGGATCATTGGTCAGACTTTCCTGGCCAAGGCATGGTGGGCACTTTTCAAGACAGTCCCATCGGCTTGGGGAACCAAAAGATGGTGGAACAACGCGGACTGGCCATAGATCCATTGATTGAATCTCAGTCAGCTAGTTTTTTGCAGCAAGGAGCTTCGGTTTCCTATGCATTTGATTCAGATCGGGTTTTGGGGGTATGGGCCTGCGCTGATCAGATCAAGTCGGAAGCCCATTCCGCTATTGCTCAATTGATGAAGGATGGAGTAGAAGTGGTCATGCTGACGGGTGATCAGCCTAAAGCGGCTGATTTGGTGGCCAAAAAGCTGGGTATTCTTACCTATAAAAGTCAATGCATGCCCCAGGACAAGTGGGCTGAAATTAAACGGTACCAGGCCGAGGGTCGTGTGGTAGCTATGGCTGGCGATGGAATCAATGATGCCCCGGCGCTAACCCAAGCCGATGTGGGAATCGCCATGGGTACGGGCGCACAAATAGCCATTGAAAGCGCTTCCATTGCTTTAGTGCGCGGGTCGCTCAAAGGAATTGTTCAAGCCCGACAGCTCAGTCGCTCGGTGATGAGCAATATCAAACAGAACTTCTTTTGGGCATTTGCCTATAATTTATTGGGTATCCCCCTAGCCGCCGGGGTATTGTATCCAGTTTTTGGTTGGTTGTTGTCTCCCATGATAGCCGCTGCAGCCATGAGCTTTAGTTCGGTGACGGTCATTGCCAATGCACTTCGATTAAAACACTTTTTCAACTATGATCATCAATAGACAGCAACAGCGCTGGGTGCGCAAGACCCATAGATTTCTTGGACTTTTCTTGGGTATACAATTTTTGATGTGGACCGTAAGCGGACTATACTTCAGTTGGTCGGATATCGATCAAATTCACGGGGATGATTTTAAAAAATCGCACGTTGATCACGTGGCGTTTGATTTGCCCTTGTTGGACGCTGCACAACTCGGTATACCCATCCACGCACTTTCTCTGAGGAATATTGATGCGGCACCTTACTATTGGATAAATGATAGTGTTTTAGTGGATGCCTACACGGGGCAAATAACCCCTGGAATCGACAAAGATCAAGCTGTTGCGGTGGCGCAAGCCCACCTCAAACCGCTAGGCATGATCGATTCAGTGTATCAAATAGAGGCTGTTGGTCCGCATCACGAAGTTCGTGGAGCTGATTTTCCAGTTTATGCCATAGCATACCAACATCCAGACTATCCTGTGGCTTATGTCTCCCAAAAGGACGGTCGTTTTTTGAGTATCAGGCATCAAAATTGGCGTTGGTTTGACTTTTTATGGATGACCCACACCATGGACTATCAAGGGCGTGACGACTTCAATACAACCTTGCTGCGGGCCTTCTCATTGTTAGGGCTGATAACAGTGTTCAGCGGCTTTGCTTTATGGGCGGTTACCACTCCTGTTTTTCAAAGAAAAAAGACCTAATGAACTCCTAAGGGTCAGATATTTAGCTTTTTTTGAAAATATTTATTGTGGATTGTATTTAGGTACAAAGAAATATATACATTTGCATCAAATTTGAAAAACAAAAAAACCAAAAACTTAAAACTATTTACCATGAAAAAAATGCTTATGATCGCTGCTATCGCTAGCTTGAGCTTGCTTAGCTGCAAAGGAAACGCTGAACAAGAAGTTGTAGCTGAAGACGCTATGGAAGCTCCTGCTGTTGAGGCTACTGAAATGGCTGTTGACACTGCTGCTGTAGATACTACTGCTGTTGAGGCTCCAGTTGCTGAAGAAGCTCCTGCTGCTGAGTAATTTCAACCAGCGATTCTGATGAAGAAATCTAGTGTGGTTGTTTTGTTTGCTTCTCTAGCTCTGCTAGCTTGTAAGCAAACGGTGACAGAAAACCCTGAGGTAGTCTCTGAGCCTATGGAAACAGCTATGAATACGGAAGCTAGCTTCGGTGTTCGTGGAAACTGTGAAATGTGCAAAAAGACCATTGAGACGGCTGCTTTAAGCGTGGAAGGTGTAGTTTCGGCTGACTGGAGCGTTGAGGCAAAGAACATCAAAGTTTCCTTTGATGCTGCCCGTACCAACCTTGAGGCCATACATCAAGCGATTGCAGCTTCTGGCTATGATACTGACCAATTAGTTGGCAGTGAAGAAGCCTATAAAAGCAATCCTGGATGCTGTCAATACGACCGTACCATGGAAATGAGTGTTCCTGGTGAAGCCCCTGTGCAAGCCGAAGAATAACTCCTTCTAAAGAAAAAAAATAAAGTCGCCCATCGGGTGACTTTTTTTTGCTCGAATTTTATCCATTAAAAAAGGCGCTCCCATGGGAGCGCCTTTTTATTTAAGGTAAAATAGGGATGAATTATACGGCTAGTACGCTGTTGTAGTCACCAGCGTAATCGCTCCATTGAAATCCGTCAGCTTCTTGATCGTTTACGTAGGTTCCGTCCAACAAATATCTAAATTCAAAAGAGTTGTTAGCGGGAAGTTCAATAGTGTTTTTAAACACACCGCCTTTTTGTTTTTTTAGTTCAACTGGCTCATTCCAATCGTTGAATGAACCGATTACTTGAGCTGTTTGCGCCTCTGGGCTTTCAATTTGGAAAGTTACTTTGCAAACAGGTTTGCTTTTTAGAAATTGTTTTTTAATTGCCATGATTTTTTGTGTTGAATATTGATTCAAATAAATTTAATATCAATTAATAATGCAAATATATCATATTTTTATAACAAAAGTCTTTTGTTTGATTAGATAAATTATAACTAAGTGTATTATTTTGCCTTTATGATGCTGTATTTTATTCCTGAATCTATTTGCCTGATTTTTAGTATTTTTAGAATAACATCCTAAAATAGTGCTCTATGAAAACAATTCATTTTTTTACCTCCCTATTTGGTATTTGGGTGGGAATTACGTTAGCTCATGCCCAAAAAGTGTATACCCCAGAGGAGGTTAGTGCCTTCAAGTCAACTACAGCGGATTGGATTAGGAATAATGAGCGTTTGAGTCAGGTGATGGTAGATAAAGTATTTTCATTTGCCGAGTTAGGTTTTCAAGAGCAAGCCTCTTCTGAATACTTGACTTCTATATTGGAAAAGAATGGATTTGATATTCAGTGGGGATTATCCGGTATTCCTACGGCTTGGGTGGCCACTTGGTCACATGGCTCAGGGCCTGTTATTGCTTTAGGAAGTGATGTAGATTGTATCCCAAAAGCTTCTCAATATCCAGGTGTAGCATATCACAAACCTATGGTCGAAGGTGCACCCGGCCATGGAGAGGGCCACAATGCAGGGATTCCTTTGAATATTACGGCTGCATTGGCCGTACAACAGGTGATGAAAGCCAACAAAATAGGAGGAACCTTAATGCTCTGGCCTGGTATCGCTGAAGAATTAGTTGCGGCCAAGGCGTGGTTCGTCCGGGATGGTGTTTTTAAAGGGGTGGACGCGTGTATTTTTACCCATGTCAGCAGTAATATGGAAGTTTCTTGGGGACCAGCTACTGGCACTGGGTTGATCTCTGTGGAATTCACTTTTGAAGGTGATGCCGCCCATGCTGCGGGTGCTCCGTGGAGAGGAAAAAGCGCTGCTGATGCCGTTGAGTTGATGAATGTTGGCTGGAACTATAAAAGGGAACACCTTGATCCGCTGAAGCGATCGCACTCAGTGATTTCAGATGGAGGTGATCAACCCAATGTAGTTCCTTCTAAAGCGAGTATTTGGTACTATTTCAGAGATGTCACTTACGAAGGGATTATGGATATGTATCAATCGGCACAAAGAATTGCAGAAGGGGCTGCCTTGATGACCGATACCAAAATGTCCTATAAAATTTTGGGTACTGCCTGGCCCAGACATTTTAACAAAAGTATAGCTGAGGCGATGTACCAAAATATTCAGGCCGTTGGCTTACCTCAGTGGTCAGCTGAAGATCAAGCATTGGCCAAAGCGGTTCAACGTGAGGTAAAAGCTAAGAAAGTAGAAGGATTGGCTATGGAACTTGAGCCGATCGGCATACCAGTAGCACAACCTGTGAGTGGAGGGAGTGATGATATCGGCGATGTCTCTTGGGTAGTTCCTACAGTAACTTTGCGTTTTCCCTCGAATATTCCTGGATTACCTGGTCACCATTGGAGCAACGCTATAGCTATGGCTACGCCAATCGCGCACAAGGGGGTAAGCAAAGGAGCTGAGGTAGAAGCAATGACCATCATTGATTTGCTGACACAACCGTCTCTAATTCAAGAAGCGTGGACGTATTTTAATGAGGTGCAAACCGCTGAAACCAAGTATGAGCCTATGATACAATCAGACACTCAAGCACCTACGTACCTGAATACCGAAATTGATCAGAAATTCCGTAAGGCCCTTGAGCCGTTTTACTACAACGAAAAGAAATATAAATCGTATCTCGAGCAGTTAGGTGTTCAGTACCCAACAGTTAAGGAGTAGTTGGCTGGCTTTTATCGGTTTAAATAAAAATACCCCTTGAAG
>DFSJ01000115.1:0-353 GCA_002378585.1 Flavobacteriaceae bacterium UBA3440
AACAAAGCACCAAAGTAATCATCCCCGTAGCTGAAGCTATCGATCGGTCCTACTTCAAGGATGATTCCAATCGGGGTAGCTCGAGTGGTCAGTACGGAAAGTGTTTGGGGAAGCACTTGTTGGTCAACGAAAAACTTTACGGCGTTTCTCGTTTTTAACGCTTTGTCCCTGAGCCCAAAAAGCATGGTCATGGCCTCAGCGGCAGCAGTTCCCTCATCGAGTAAAGAAGCATTGGCAATTTCCATTTGGGTCAGTGAGGTGACCATGGTCTGGTAGTTGAGTAAAGCTTCTAAACGTCCTTGAGCTATTTCTGCTTGATAAGGTGTATATGCGGTATACCAACCCGGGTTTTC
>DFSJ01000115.1:659-1223 GCA_002378585.1 Flavobacteriaceae bacterium UBA3440
TCAATATGATTGAGGTATTCATATTCAGAGAGCGGTTCAGGCAAAATCAATGGTTTTTTCAAGCGAATATCCGCAGGAATAGTCTCTTGAATCAGTTGTTCCACCGAAGTGGCCCCCACCGTTTGCAATAGCTCATCAAGTTGTTCAGCCCTTGGGCCAACATGTCTGTCAACAAAAGAATATGGTTTCATAGAGTGCGCTTAAAATGCCCCCCAAAATTACTAAGTTTTGAAACAATGAACCGGATTTTTGTTTAGTCAAATACGATTATTTTTAAACAACAAGTTTTGGCCGTTTTTGGCCCCTATCTTTGTGTCTATGAGTCTCACCCATCGAGTTGTGAACATTTATCTCAAGAGTCAATTGCATGTGTCTTTGGCATTCTGTGCCTTGGCCTGGCTTGGGGCTCAAATGGTCGGCGCATCTATTTCCCTCCCTTTTTTGGGTACAGCCTTTTTGGGTACAGCCCTAGGCTACTGGGCACTCAAATTTGGCTTCACGCTAAGGAGCTCATGGTGGTGGTTTTTGTTGGTAGGTGCCTGTGTTTTCGGGTGGCAGCTCAAT
>DFSJ01000115.1:1589-3417 GCA_002378585.1 Flavobacteriaceae bacterium UBA3440
CAGGGAATTGATCCTGCTTTGATCGGGGCCATTTTTGGATTGAATTTTCTTTGGGTGCTTATTTTGATGATCCCATTTGAGATTACCGACATGGCCTCTGATCCCAAATATTTGAAAACTTGGCCTATGTTTTGGGGGTGGAGGCCACTGAAACGAGCGGGAATGGGCGCAGTGTTTCTTTGGTGTGTGGGTATGTGTCTTTTATCCCCCGTTAGGTTGCCAGTTTTTGTGGTTACCTCTATGGCGCTCATCTTTGTGCTTAAGCGCACCCGCCCAGATCAACCTCGATTTTGGGTTGATTTCTGGGTCGAGGGTTTGCCTGTGTTACCTGTGTTGCTTTGGATGCTTTGGGATTATGTATCTTTACTTTTTAACCCTGTATGATGAAACGAGTTTTTTCTCTTCTAGCCTTGTTGTTTGGATTTGGTGCACAGGCACAGATCAACAGTTTACCCATCCGCGATTTTGCTGCGGACCCCCCTAAAAAAATGATTTTGCTCGATGTGCGTACGGCACAAGAATACAGCGAAGGGCATTTGCCTAAGTCGATGAATATCGATTGGCTTCAGTCAAGCTTTGCGACCAAAGCGGCAAAACTACCCAAGAATCAACCGGTTTATGTGTATTGCAGATCGGGTAAACGAAGTGCCTCGGCTGCTAAATGGTTGATGGATCAGGGCTTTGAAGTGATCAATCTCAGCGGTGGTGTGATGGATTTATCGGCTGACCAACTCGTCAAGTAACCCAGCCCTGCGCAACAAAGCTTCAGGCTTTGGATCCCGCCCTCTAAATTTCCGATACAGCTCCTCGGCTTTTTGAGTACCCCCTTGAGATAGAATGTACTGTTCAAATCGTAGAGCGGTTTCTTTATCAAGTCCGCCAGATTCCAGAAAGGCTTCAAAAGCATCTGCATCCAAGACCTCTGCCCATTTGTAGGAGTAATACCCTGCAGCATAACCTCCTTGAAAAATATGGGCAAATGAGGTGCTCATGGCTGTTCCTAATACCTGTGGGGTAAAGGATGTTTGGGCAAATACACCCTGTTCTATCTCTTCGATGCTTTTTCCCTGGGGATCTGATCCGTGCCAGGCGAGATCGAGTAAACCAAAAGAGATTTGCCGGACTGTAGCCCATCCTTCCATAAACTTTTTGGCCTTTTGTAAGGCTTCCATATATTCTTGAGGTAGTGGCTCGCCAGTTCTGTAGTCTTTGGCCCAAAGTTGTAGTGCCTCAGGAAAATAACACCAGTTTTCCATCCATTGGCTAGGCAGTTCAACAAAATCCCAAACCACAGAGGTTCCCGATAAACTAGGGTATTTAGTGTTGGCCAGCATACCGTGTAGTGCGTGCCCAAATTCGTGAAACAACGTAGTCACCTCATTAAAACTCAACAGGGATGGTTTTTCTGTAGTGGGGCGGGTAAAATTACACACCACAGACACTTGAGGTCTTTGCACTTCGGTTCCTTTCGTAAATTGAGATTGAAAGGAGGTCATCCAAGCGCCGTCTCTTTTTCCGGGTCTTGGGAAAAAATCGAGGTATAAAAAGGCGACAAATCCTCGTTGTTGATGATGGACTTCGTACACCTGTACCTCTGGATGATAGACTTGGATTTTGTCGGTTTGTTTCAAACTCAGTCCAAAGAGTTTTTCGGTAATTTTAAATACACCCGCTAAAGCATGATCCAGAGAAAAATATGGTTTTAGCGATTCATCATCCAGGGATATTTGTTCCTTTTTGAGCAGTTCCGTGTAGAAGGAAATATCCCAAGCTTGAAGATCTGTAACACCATCTTGGGCCGCTCTGTGGGCTAGCTGTTTAAATTCTG
>DFSJ01000115.1:3719-6185 GCA_002378585.1 Flavobacteriaceae bacterium UBA3440
GGACTTTGCGCCATACGCTCTTTTAATGTGTAGTGAGCATGACTTAGGTCGCCTAAAAGAGTGGCTCTTTGGTGTCTGAGTTCCGCGATTTTGGATACCAAAGCGTCGTTGTTGTGTTCGTTTTTCTGATGTCCTCTGGAGGTAAACGCGCGGTATATTTCTTCGCGAATGGATCTGTTTTGCGCGTATTTCATCAAGGGCACGTAGCTGGGGTAGGATAGGGTGACTAGCCATCCTTCTTTCCCTTGAGCCTCTGCTTGTTGTTTGGCTGCTGACAAGAAATCTGCGTCTAGTCCCATGATCTCTTCCTCTGTAGTCAACAACCTGGAATACGCTTGGGTGTCTGCTAAAAGATTTTGACCGAATTGTAGTTGGCTCACGGCTAGTTCACTGTCAATTTTCCTGAGTTGTTCTTGCTTTTCGTCACTCAAATAGGCTCCCTGGCGCACAAATGATGTGTGGGTTTTTTCCAACAACATGGTTTGTTCTTCGCTGAGGTTATTGGGGGGATTTTGAAACACGGAATCTACGCGTTGAAACAGTGTTTTATTGAGAAACAAGTCATTTTTAAATGCGCTTAATGCGGGAGCAATATTTTGCGCGATCGCTTGTATTTCCGGATTGGTCTCTGCTGCGTTGAGGTTGAAGAGGGCTCCAGAAATTCTCCCCAATAGTTGCCCCGACCATTCTAAGGCCTCCACTGTATTCTCAAAGCTAGGAGTTGCTTCATTATGTTCTATTTGGGCAAGTTCTTCACGTGCTCTCTCAAGGGCCATAGGTAGCGCTTCTTGAAAATCTTCGGGTTTGATTTCATCCCAGGGTAGGGTATCGAAGGGTTGCCATAGGGGGTTGAGTCGCATAGCGTCTGACCGGAATTAAGTGACGGTTAAATTATTTGTTGAGTTGGGCTGATTTGTCCAGTACGGCTTGTTTCAAGCCAAGTTTATAGGCCGTTATTTTTTCTAGGAGTTCAGGTTGTTGAGCGCCTAGAATTTGTGCGGCTAGGATTCCTGCATTTTTTGCTCCGTTGAGCGCAA
Organism: Flavobacteriaceae bacterium UBA3440; assembly: GCA_002378585.1. Taxonomy (GTDB): domain Bacteria; phylum Bacteroidota; class Bacteroidia; order Flavobacteriales; family Flavobacteriaceae; genus MAG-120531. The sequence goes on from DFSJ01000115.1 coordinate 4,757, forward strand.
CAGTTGCTACTGGTACTCCGCCGGGCATTTGCAAGATGGACAATACAGAATCCCACCCATCGATGGAGTTACTGCTCTTGATGGGTACGCCAATCACAGGAAGTGGGCTCATGGAGGCCACCATACCAGGTAGATGTGCCGCACCACCCGCACCAGCAATGATTACTTTAATGCCCCTTCTATGGGCATTTTGGCTAAAGTCAACTAGTTTTTCAGGTGTTCTATGGGCGGAAACAATATCTAGCTCATAGTCTACACCAAATGATTCAAGCATGAGGGCTGCTTCGCGCATGATTGGAAGGTCGCTGTCGCTGCCCATAACGATGGATACTTGTGTCATATCAAAAAGTTTTTTTTTGTTGAGGTATCAGTTGGGGACCCACAACCCTGATGAGCTCTTTGACTTGTTGTGCCACTGCACGAGCTTTTATGGGATCTGGGTCAGTTATGGTCACGTGTCCCATTTTGCGAAATGGCCTAGTAATTTTTTTGCCGTAGATATGAGGAGTGACTCCGGGAAGGGCTAATATTTCTTCCATGTTTTCATAAGAAACAGGTCCTTCGCTTCCTTCATCCCCTACAAGATTTACCATGACGGCAGCGGTTTTTGAACTGGTGTCTCCAAGGGGTAGATTTAACACCGCTCTCAGGTGTTGTTCAAATTGATTGGTGACACTCGCTTCTATGGTGAAGTGACCGCTGTTGTGCGGTCTTGGGGCGATTTCATTGACTAAAACAGCACCTTCAGGAGTTAAAAATAATTCAACCGCTAAGAGGCCTATATGGTTGATTTTTCGAGCAACATCCATGGCAATTTTTTCAGCCTGTTCACTTATCTGGGGAGTGATTTGCGCGGGGCAGAGGACGTATTCCACCTGATTGGCCTCAGGGTGAAACTCCATTTCTACCGCGGGGTAAGCGACTTCTTGACCCGAATGATTTCTACAGACAATTACGGCTAGCTCCTTGGCAAATGGAACCAACGTTTCTGCGATGCATTCGACTTGAGGCAATCCTTTTAAATCTTCCGAGCTGCGCACAATCTTAACTCCCTGTCCATCATAGCCAAATTGGGTGCTTTTCCAAACAAAAGGAAAGGACAGGGCTCCGCGATCTACTGATTCTTGGATTTCTGAGGTGAACGCATAGGTGGAGAAATCTGCTGTAGGAATTTGGTGGTCTCTGTAGAAGAGTTTTTGACGTCCTTTGTTGGCGATGATTTCCAAGGATTTAGGTGGGGGAATCACGTGAACTCCAGCCGCTTCTAATCGATAGAGCGCATTCAGGTTGACGTGTTCAATTTCAATGGTGAGCACATCAACTGATTGTCCAAACCGATAAACTGTATCTTCATCCATCAGTGCGCCAGTTTCAAACCTGTTGGCAGATAATCGGCAGGGAGCATCCTCGCTAGGGTCGAGAACTGCGG
>DFSJ01000115.1:6477-9556 GCA_002378585.1 Flavobacteriaceae bacterium UBA3440
CCTAAAATGCCTAATGTGAAGTCTGAAGAAAAGTAGTTCATGGCTTTGGTGATCTCTTGGCAAAAATACAATATAAACCGAGATTGGCCTTGTCCTACGCGTAAAACACCTGTCAAAATTGTATATTTGCCACCAGTTAATAGAGGCCTCAAGCCTAATCTACACCTCATGATTCAACTTGTACTATTTGGTAAACCCGGTGCTGGTAAAGGGACCCAAGCAGAATTCCTTAAGGAAACCTACGGATTAAAGCATTTATCTACCGGAGATTTGTTTCGCCACCACATAAAAAACGGTACCTCTTTAGGGTTGCTCGCTCAATCGTATATGGATCAAGGTGCTTTGGTACCCGACCAAGTAACCATCGATATGTTGGAGGAAGCAGTGGACCAGACTCCTGAGGCCAAAGGATTTATTTTTGATGGCTTTCCCAGAACAACCGCACAGGCCGAGGCGTTAGATGCTTTTCTTGCCAGTAAAAATATGGAGGTCTCTGCTACCATAGCTCTAGAGGCCCATGATGAGGAATTATTGGTGCGTCTGTTGGAACGCGGTAAAATAAGTGGACGTCCTGATGATCAAGACGAGACAAAAATCCGCACAAGGTTTGATGAGTACAATCAAAAAACAGCCCCGCTTAGGAACTACTACCAAGCGCAAAATAAATTTTATTCGGTAGATGGTATAGGAGCCATTGAAGAAGTCAAACAGCGCATTGCCGAGGTGATCGCCAACCTAGGATAGATGACAGACGGAAATTTTGTTGATTACGTAAAAGTGTATATGTCCTCTGGAAACGGAGGAAAAGGATCTATGCACCTGCATAGAGAAAAATTTGTAGCCAAGGGAGGCCCTGACGGGGGAGATGGCGGCCGCGGAGGACATGTCATTCTCCGGGGAGACAAGAACCTATGGACTTTACTGCACTACAAATACACCAAGCACATGAGTGCTACCCACGGCGAGCACGGGAGTAAAAACAGAAGTTTTGGTGCTGATGGAAAAGACGTCTATGTCGACGTGCCGCTGGGTACCGTTGTCAAAGATGCAGAAACCGGAGAGTTTGTCTGTGAAATAACGGAGCACGGACAAGAAATCATCCTACTCGAAGGAGGTATGGGTGGTCTAGGCAACTGGCATTTTCGCACGTCCACGAACCAAACTCCTCGATATGCCCAGCCAGGAATTCCTGGAAAGGAGGGATACTATACGCTGGAACTAAAGATTTTGGCCGATGTCGGTTTGGTGGGTTATCCCAATGCAGGCAAATCAACCTTACTGTCCGTGATCACCGCAGCAAAACCCAAAATTGCTGACTATGAATTCACTACTCTAAAGCCCAATTTAGGGATTGTGGGGTACCGAGATTTTCAAAGTTTTGTTATGGCAGACATCCCAGGTATCATCGAAGGTGCTGCAGAGGGAAAGGGGTTAGGTCACTATTTTTTACGCCATATTGAACGCAATGCCACCTTGCTTTTTTTGATCCCAGCAGATGCTAAAGACATCGCAAAAGATTATCATATTTTATTGGATGAATTGCGCCGATACAATCCTGAACTTTTAGACAAAGATCGAGTCATCGGAATTTCCAAGTCCGATATGTTGGATCAAGAGCTTCAAGAGGCGTTGACCGCTGAATTAGACGGTGTTTTCGGCGATACTCCTTACGTATTCTTCTCGTCCGTAGCGGAAACGGGGCTGATGGCCTTGAAAGACCTGTTGTGGAAGACTATTCACCTAAGTAAGCACCAGTGAGAAAAGTTCATTTTATTGCCATTGGAGGCAGTGCCATGCACAATTTAGCCTTGGCCTTGGCCCATCAAGGAATTGAAGTGTCCGGAAGCGATGACGTGATTTTTGAGCCATCCAAAACCAGACTCAAAGAACAGGGGATACTTCCCGCAGAGATGGGGTGGTTTCCTGAGCGATTGACCTCGGATATTGATGCCGTGATTTTGGGGATGCACGCCAAACCCGACAATCCAGAATTGTTGCGCGCCCAGGAAATGGGCCTTAACGTACTTTCTTATCCGGAATATATTTACCACCACGCACAACACAAAACCCGAGTGGTGATCGCAGGAAGTCATGGAAAGACCACCATCACCTCTATGGTTTTACATGTTTTGCATCAATGTGGTATGGAGGTTGACTATTTGGTGGGAGCACAGCTGGAAGGTTTTGACCGTATGGTTCACTTGACTACAGAAAATGCATTTATGCTGATCGAAGGGGACGAGTATCTGTCTTCGCCCATTGATCGCCGGCCAAAATTTCATTGGTACCAGGCCAATATTGCCCTGATCAGCGGCATCGCCTGGGACCACATCAATGTGTTCCCAACCCAAGAATCTTACGATGATCAGTTTAGGCAGTTCATCGATTTAATGGTTCCAGGAGGCAGTTTGGTGTATTGTCAAGATGACGCCAAAGTAGTGGCTCTAGCAGAGCAAACGGACCGACACCTCAAAAGAATACCGTACACCTTACCTGAGCATGAAGTAGTCGATGGGGTAACCTATTTAGAGACCCCCGAAGGCATGATGCCTTTATCTGTTTTTGGACCGCACAACCTAAGCAATTTGGCAGGTGCCCGTTGGGTGTGTCAGTTGATGGGAATCGACGAATTAGATTTCTACAACGCCATAGCCAGTTTTAAGGGTGCAGCTAAACGACTTGAGCTGGTAAAACGACAAGGATCTGGATTTGTGTATAAAGACTTTGCTCATGCACCTAGTAAAGTGCTCGCTACGACGGCAGCAGTACGCGCCCAGTTTCCCCAACATAAATTGGTGGTAGCCTTGGAGTTACATACCTACAGCAGCCTAAACCCCGCTTTTCTTCCGGAGTACCGCCACACATTGGCAGGTGCAGATCAAGCAGTGGTGTTTTATGACCCAGAGGCATTGGCCATTAAACGAATGGATGAGGTGGCACCAAGTGCCGTGGAAGAAGCATTCGATCATCCAGGACTTAGGGTCTTTACCACCCCCCAACAGGTAGCGGAGTTGTTTTATGGGATCGATTTAGCGCAAACCGTCGTTTTGATGATGAGTTCTGGACACTTTGGCGGTCT
>DFSJ01000134.1 GCA_002378585.1 Flavobacteriaceae bacterium UBA3440
CAGCATAAATCCGTCGATCCACTGCGCGTACGGGTGGATGTCAAAAGAGGTTTTCCCCGTTTTTTTGGTCCAAGTCAAACTTATTTTGTGGGCTATTTCAGGATTAAACCGAATATCGCCTAGCTCTATACTCGCTGCAGAATGGTGCAGGCCTTCACTGAAGAGTTCGGCGGGATTGGGCGCTCTGCTCGCCCGAGAGATATTCAGGTATTGTTCCCAGCCGCGGCCTGCATCTCTATGTAGCCCTAAACTTCCCGACCAGGTCGTATAGTTAAGTTGTGGTCGGGTCAGCATTTGCTGGTCTTCTTTCCACACCACCCAATCACTGAAGTCATTCCCGTATTGACGCTGGTCCCAAAAACCGGTTCGGTAGTATTTATATCCTTTGATGGCCTGGTGGTCGAGTCGTACCCCTGTATCGATGATCCATTGATCGCTCAAAGGCTGAGACCCCAATAAATACCCGGCGTACTGTTGGGATTGATAATCGGGAATTAACCGTTTAACCCCAGTTCCGGGATTTGATTCATTGGATTGGTTGCCAACCACCAAACCGTATTCAATGGTCGTCTGTTTTTGGGTTGTGTTTTTAACGTGTAGGTTGGCGTTAAAACTCTGCAAGGTCAAGTCTAGAGCAGGAGTTCCTTTTAGGGATCCTCTGCGCGCATCGAACTCTTTGCGCTGGTTGAATTGGTAGTCGATTTGACCGGATATCGTACCCCAAATCGCATGGCGATAATACCCGTCAATCCTGGCTAGACCGTGACCTACTGCCTGACGCGGCGCATCGACGACATAATCAAACTCTCGAATGATCAAAGGTTGTTGCGCACTCAAGGCCCTGAATTGATCCTCTGCCCCAGAAAGGTGGGACGCAGCCAATATACCCAAGTCGCTACCGATCCAAGAACCATAAGCGGAGAATCCAAAGTCAGTTTGTTTCAACCCCCATTGTCCGCTCCAGCTTTTTTGCTCCATAGCGGTGTTGGTCAACAGGTAATCGGGCGCCTCAAGGTCTCCTTGTTTTTGGAATCCCGCGGTCATGCTAGAGAACCACCCACTAGCGCGGCTCCGGTTGAGTTGAACACTGCTTTGATACCCCCGTCCATTGTCTTGGAAAGACGTTTGGACTTTGCCCCACAAGGTATCTTGGTGTACGGGACGCGTAGATTGAGCGATCACCACCCCGCCCAATGCGTCACCGGAGTACCTCAAGGCCTGTGCCCCCTTGACTACAGTGACTGCAGATAACGCACTCAAGTCGACCATAGGGGCGTGTTCCGCGCCCCATTCCTGATCTTGAATACGCACTCCGTTGAGCATCATGGCTACCCGAGAGCTGTGCAGTCCGTGGATGATGGGTTTGACTACATTGTTGCCCGTTTTAAGACTGCTCACACCACTTATCTGGCTGATCAAGTCACCGATGCTACCTCCTTGGGCCCGTTCGATCTGTGCGCCTTGAATTTTTTGTGCACTGTTGCCCGCATTAGGGTCTTGGAGCACGGATGCTTGCACCATCACTTCGTCCAACAGGTGGATGTGGTGCTCTATAAAGAACTCCTGTGCTCGATTTTGGGTCAGGTCAACAGCGGCCTCTAAGGGCTCACAAAACGGGTGGATGATGCGCACTCGGTATTTTCCTGGGACAATATCTACCATCAAGAACCGACCCTCAAGATCGGTTATCGCCGTCTTGTCGGTGCCGAGTAACTGCACGGCAGCTCCAGACATGGGGTTTTGGTCCGTCAGGTCCAAAACCCTGCCCTTTAGGGAGTGGTAGGTCGATTGACTGTAGCCCCACAGGCTAATGCCTAGGGCGCAGAAAAAAAAGAAGATTCGCATAGCGCTTTGATTGATCAATAATTCAGTGAAGACTAGATCAAGCCCGAAGGGGGCGCGCGCAATGGATTTTTAGGTTGGTAAAAAGAAGCCTCATAGGGCTTGAAAAAACAGCTTTTTTCACGGGTCACCCCAGGGATCCAAAGTTGAAATACCAAAGGGGATTCAAGCTGCATGGGCGCCAAGCGCATATGGTGAACCCAACACTTGGGTTTGGCTTGGTGAAAATGGTGGTCTGCCTGTTCGCATTTGACTTCGTGCTTAGCTTCAAAGCCATGGTGCCATTGTACCACCATGGGGGTCAAAAAGATCCCCAGCAGCAGCAAAGCACTGACTAGTCGAGCGAGCGAAACAGTTAGGCGCATTCTTTAAAGATACGAAATTTTGAGCATTTAGCCGTTGTGGGCTCCGTTGCAAAATGGCGGAGTTCCCGTTTTTCCACAACCGCAAAGCGTAAATCGAGGTCCGTGTTCTATTTCTGTCCCGTGCTCATCGGTGAGCGTCACAGTTCCTTTAACGACGATCTGTCCATTGGATTTTCTGATGATTTCTGTCATGACATTTTTTGGTTACTCAATGAAAAATAGATACTTTAAGGGTCAAATCACCCAAGCGGTAGCAATATACTACAAAGATGCAAATCATTGACCAATCAAAAACTTATGACGTGGTTATTGTCGGCTCTGGAGCCGGCGGAGGAATGGCCACCAAAGTGCTCTCTGAATCGGGACTAAACGTGGCTGTCGTAGAAGCAGGCCCCTATTTTGATCCAGCAGATCCAGCCCAACAAACCCAATTTAAATGGCCGTATGAATCGCCCCGACGCGGGGCTAGCACCCAGCGGGCTTTTGGGGATTTTGACGCCTTGTACGGGGGCTGGGAAATAGAAGGAGAGCCGTACACCCAAGTGGGCGACACCAAATTTGACTGGTTTCGCGCGCGAATGATGGGGGGGAGAACCAACCACTGGGGCCGGATCTCACTGCGTTTTGGCCCAGAGGATTTTAAGTCCAAAAATAAAGATGGCCTGGGTGAAAATTGGCCCATCAGCTACGAGGATATCAAGCCTTATTACGACAAGGTCGACAAACTGATCGGTATTTTTGGCACCAAAGAGGGCTTGCACAACGAGCCTGATGGATTCTTTTTACCACCGCCCAAACCGCGTTTACACGAATTGTACTACAAAATGGGAGCGGAAAAAACAGGGGTGAAGGTTATTCCCTCCAGAATGTCCATTGTCACTAAGCGCATCAACCAGGAACGAGGGGTCTGTTATTACTGCAATCAATGCAGTCGATCCTGCCAGATTTACGCGGATTTTTCCTCGAGTTCGTGTTTGGTGATCCCCGCCCACAAAAATACAGGTCGGGTGGACTTGTACATGAACGCCATGGTTCGCGAGGTGACCACTGACGATGAAGGGCGGGCCACAGGTGTGCTGTACGTCAATAAGGAGGACCGACAAGAATACCGCATTAAAGCTAAAGTGGTCGTGCTGGCTGCGTCTGCCTGTAGTTCAGCGCGTATCTTATTGAATTCAAAAAGCCCACAACACCCCAATGGATTGGGAAATTCCAGCGATACGGTGGGTCGATATTTGCACGATTCTACCGGGGCTGACCGCATGGGTTTTGTCCCTAAGTTGATGAATCGAAAAATATATAACGAGGATGGTGTCGGAGGATTACACCTGTATTCGCCTTGGTGGTTGGACAACAAAAAGCTCGATTTCCCCAGGGGTTATCACATCGAAGTGTGGGGTGGATTGGGTATGCCTTCCTATGGTTTTGGCTTTAACCACAACTACCTCAACGAGTATTTGGGGCTGCCTGTGGGTGGATATGGGCCGAAAATCCGCGAAGAGGTCCGTCAGTATTACGGGGCTGTAGTGGGGATGTCAGGTCGTGGCGAATCCATCGCACTTCGCGATAATTACTGCGAAATTGACCCCAATGTGGTCGATGAGTTTGGTATTCCTGTGTTGCGTTTCCACTACAAATGGAGCGATCACGAACGCAAGCAAGCCAAACACATGCACGATACCTTTGAACAGATTATCGAAAATATGGGGGGCGTAGTCTTGGGACAAAAACCAGGTGCTGACCAAAACTATGGATTACACACCCCTGGGCGCATCATCCACGAGGTAGGAACTACCCGAATGGGGGATGACCCCAAAACCTCAGTGGTCAACCGATTCGAGCAGATGCACGAGGTCGACAACGTGTTTATTGTCGACGGTGGTCCGTTTGTGTCTCAAGCGGATAAAAACCCGACCTGGACCATATTGGCCTTGGCTTGGCGCACCTCAGACTATATTGTGGAAGCATTAAAAAAACAAAACATCTAAGCCATGGATAGAAGACAGAGCATACAATCCCTATTGATGGGTTCAGCTATGGTGGGCGCCCTGGCCCTCGAATCCTGTGTGGGGGGCGATAAAGAGGCGTTGGCCCAAAAGGTATGGGACCACCAATACGGAAGAACGCCCAAAGAAATGGAACACGACAGCCGCTTACTCGCTGAGGTGTTTTTTAATGAACACGAACAAAAAACCATTCATCGACTTGCTCATTTGATCATGCCTGCCAACGAGCACGGAGATATAGACCAAGCGGGTACCCTCGAGTTTATCGAGTTTATGGTCAAGGAATACCCCGGTTTTCAGTCCCCGCTGCGCGGAGGTTTGATGGGGCTAGACCACAGGTGTCGCAAAGAGTACGGGACTCCCTTTATTTCCCTGACCGAGGACCAACAACACGAGGTGTTGACCTCCATCGCATACCCAGATCCAGAGGCTCAGGTACAGCGGCAAGAGGTTTCATTTTTTGCGACGCTGCGCAACTTAGTGGTCACGAGCTACTACACTTCAGCGGTGGGCATTGCAGAGCTGGGATACCAAGGGAACCAGCCCAATGTATGGGACGGCGTTCCTCAAGAAGTCCTCGAGGAACACGGACTTTCTTATCCAGAAGCCTGGATGCCCCATTTTTTGGATGTAACCAAGCGGAACACCCAGGCAGAGTGGGATGATGAAGGTAATTTGATCACCTAGCCGAGTTAGGTCAACCTAAATGTTAAACGATAGTATCCTTTTCAATGAACAACCAAGCTTTTAAGGCAGCGCTATTCATCAACTATTTTGTGTTTGCCATCCTGCTCAATTCTGTGGGCATTGTAATTCTCAAGTCTCAAAATGTATACGGGGTGGATGAGGTGGCTGCGAGCACCTTGGAATTGTTTAAGGACATGCCCATCGCGATTGTCTCTTTTCTGGTGGCTTCTTTTCTTCCTCGAATCGGCTATAAAAAAGCCATGTTGTTCTCTTTGGGTTTGGTAACGCTTGCCTGTTTGGGCATGTATTTTGGCAATTCTTTTTGGTGGGCCAAGGCCTTGTTTGCCGCAGTAGGCGCTTCTTTTGCCTTGATTAAGGTGTCGGTTTATGCCAGTATTGGGTTGGTGACCGCCAACCAACAAGAGCACAATGCCTTGATGAGCAACATAGAGGGGGTGTTTATGTTTGGGATTGCCCTGGCTTATTTTTTATTCCCCGCTTTTAACACCGGTTCAGATCCGGATTCCTGGTTGCGTGTGTATTGGGTGTTGGCAGGTTTGTCTGCTCTTTCTTTTGTGTTTTTATGGCGGGCTCCATTTGCCTCAACAGCGGTAGCATCGAGTGATTCCGCTGGGTTGGGGGAGGACTTTGCCGCCATGTTTCGTCTGTTGGTGAAGCCTTTGGTGCTTGTTTTTGTGGTCTCGGCTTTTTTATTTGTGATGATTGAACAAGGGATCATGACTTGGTTGCCGACGTTTAATGACCGAGTGTTGGCGCTTCCTGAAAATCTGGCGATCATGATGGCGAGTATTTTGGCCGTTTCCCTAGGTGTGGGGCGCATAGCTGCGGGTGTGTTGACCCGCTATATTTCGTGGTTTTGGGTGCTTCTGGGTTGCTTGGCTGCGGCAATGGCAATGGTCTATTGGGTGCTGCCCATGGCCGTAGCGTCAAAGATTGACGGGGTGACTACCCTAAGCGATATTCCCTTATTGGGCTATGCTTTTCCCATAGTTGGATTGTTTATTGCGCCGATTTATCCTTTGTTAAATTCCGTGGTATTGAGTGCGTTACCCAAACACAGCCACAGTGCTATGTCGGGTTTGATCATTATTTTTTCTGCCGTTGGAGGTACCTTAGGATCTCGGTTAATCGGACTTTTGTTTAAACACGTAGGGGCCTCTGAAGCTTTTAGCTATACCTTGTTGCCCATGGCTTTATTGCTCGGTGCATTGGTCTTGTTGCGCCGATGGACCCAAGAAAATATCTAGTATGAGTTACCTCCCTGTAGAACAGGTTTTTGGAGTGCTTTTTGTCGATGCACATCTGAGCGGTATATGGTCAGACGGCAAATCTATCTCCGACGCCCAACCCCTGTATGCCCCTGAAGTGATTAACCTCGCTTATCAGGAACGAAAAGACCAACCAGGTTTTGACTT
>DFSJ01000088.1:0-779 GCA_002378585.1 Flavobacteriaceae bacterium UBA3440
CAGGGCAACAATGATTTGTTGTCATTGACTCAATCCGCCGCCATCAAAGACATACATGCTCAGTACGCAGCTGCTGGTGCAGATATCCTGGAGACCAACACTTTTTCTTCGACTACTATTGCGATGGCCGACTATCACATGGAGTCGTTGGTGAAGGAAATCAATATGGTTTCTGCACGGCTGGCCAAAGAGGTCGCTGATGAGTATACCGCAAAGCAACCCGACAAACCTCGTTATGTGGCAGGAAGTATAGGTCCGACCAACAAAACGGCGAGTTTATCACCTGAGGTCAACGACCCAGGGTATAGAGCTATAGATTTTGACGGATTGCGCATCGCCTACAAAGAACAAGTCGAGGCGCTGATGGATGGTGGAGTAGACTTATTGCTGGTGGAAACTGTATTTGACACACTGAATGCAAAAGCTGCTTTGTTTGCGATTCAAGAGGTTAAAGAAGAGCGCAATAGCGATATACCTGTGATGGTGAGTGGCACAATAACGGATGCTTCAGGCCGCACGCTCTCTGGACAAACTGCGGAAGCATTTTTGATCTCGATCGCACACGCCGATTTGTTGTCTGTAGGCTTTAACTGTGCCTTAGGGGCCAAACAGTTAACGCCTCACTTGGAGGTGCTCGCTAAAAAAGCCCCATTTGCCGTTTCTGCTCACCCCAATGCAGGTTTACCCAATGCCTTCGGCCAATACGATGAATCTCCCGAGGATATGGCCGCTCAGATTCAAGATTATTTAGACCTGAATTTGGTCAATATTATCGGTGG
>DFSJ01000088.1:1038-4585 GCA_002378585.1 Flavobacteriaceae bacterium UBA3440
TGCTGTGGAACTACCCCAGATCATATCGAAGCGATTGCTCGGATTGCTGCTCAAGCCAAACCCAGAAGCACCCAAATCTAGATCGATGAGTACAACATCCCCTAAATACCTACACTTATCTGGCTTGGAACCACTCGTGGTGACTCCAGAAACCAATTTTGTCAATGTTGGTGAACGCACCAACGTAGCAGGATCAAAACTTTTCTTGCGCCTGATCAAGGAGGAGCGCTTTGATGAAGCACTAGCCATTGCCCGGGAACAAGTAGAAGGTGGCGCCCAAATCATCGATGTAAATATGGATGATGGATTGATTGATGGCAAAAAAGCGATGGTCAATTTCCTCAATTTGGTGGTGGCTGAACCGGATATCGCCAGGGTACCCATCATGATCGATAGCTCCAAATGGGAGATTATTGAGGCTGGTTTGCAAGTGGTTCAAGGCAAATGTGTCGTGAATTCTATCAGTCTTAAAGAAGGGGAAGAAGCATTTTTATGGCAGGCACGCCGTATTCGACAATACGGAGCGGCTGTGATCGTTATGGCCTTCGATGAGGTGGGGCAAGCGGATAACTACGAACGGCGTTTAGAAATAGCAGAGCGCTCTTATCGACTGTTGGTGGATCAAGTTCATTTTCCCCCTGAAGATATTATTTTCGACCTCAATATATTTCCCGTGGCTACCGGTATGGAGGAACACCGCCGCAACGCCATAGATTTTATTGAAGCTACTCGATGGGTGAGGCAAAATCTACCTCATTGCTCCGTGAGTGGAGGAGTGAGTAATGTTTCCTTTAGTTTTAGGGGGAATAATCCTGTTCGAGAGGCCATGCACTCTGTGTTTCTCTACCACGCCATCAAAGCAGGTATGAATATGGGCATTGTGAATCCTTCCATGTTGGAGGTCTATGACGATATTCCTAAAGACTTACTCGAACACGTAGAAGACGTAGTGCTGGATCGCAAAGCGGATGCCACGGAGCGTTTACTCAATTTCGCTGAGTCCTTCATAGGAACAGCAAAAGAAAAGGTACAAGAAAACCAATGGAGGGATGAGCCCCTTCAAGAACGCATCACTAGAGCGTTGGTCAAGGGAATTGACGCCTTTATTTTGGAGGATGTAGAGGAGGCGCGTTTAGCGTCTGAAAGACCCATACACGTGATTGAAGGTCATTTGATGACGGGTATGAATGTGGTGGGGGATCTTTTTGGCAGCGGAAAAATGTTTCTTCCTCAAGTGGTCAAGTCTGCCCGAGTGATGAAAAAGGCCGTAGCTTATTTATTGCCTTATATCGAAGAAGAAAAACAATCCTTGGCAGGTTATGACGCCACAGCCTCTCAAGCAGCGGGCAAAATATTGATGGCGACCGTCAAGGGAGATGTACACGACATTGGAAAAAATATAGTTTCCGTGGTACTCGCCTGCAACAATTACGAAATTATTGACCTAGGGGTCATGGTCCCTCCAGAAAAGATACTGGATACCGCCCAACAAGAAGGGGTGGATGCCATTGGCTTGAGCGGATTGATCACGCCCTCTTTGGATGAAATGGTGCATATCGCTAAAGAAATGAAGCGAAGAAATATGACGATGCCCCTTTTGATCGGGGGAGCTACGACCAGTAAGGCGCATACTGCGGTAAAGATTGCCCCGGAGTACCCCTTTACGGTTGTTCACGTTAATGATGCCTCCCGCGCAGTGACGGTAGTGGGCAACCTGCTTCAGCCAGAAACACAGGAAGCTTACAGAGAACAAATCAAATCGGAGTATATCGATTTCGCGGAGAAATTTAACAACCGAGGTAGCCACAAAGAGTTTGTTACCTTGGCCGAAGCCCGCAGTCAAAAACAGCTGTTGGATTGGTCTGCTTATGCAGTACCCGCACCTAAAAACAAAGGGGTACACGTGTTGGATATAGATTTGCACGATTTGGTGCCCTTGATTGATTGGACCCCATTTTTTAGGTCATGGGACCTACACGGACGATACCCCGATTTATTTTCGGATGAGGTAGTCGGCGCACAAGCCAAAACACTGTTCGAAGATGCCCAAGGGGTACTCGATATATTGCTCCAAGAGAAAAAACTCAGCGTTAAAGGCATTTACGGATTGTTTGAGGCCTACAGCGATGATCAAGACGACATAGTATTGCCGCAAAACGGAGCGACGTTCCGCACTTTGCGTCAACAGGCCAAAAAGAAGGAGGGTGTTGCCTACATGGCCTTGTCCGATTTTATCGCCCCAAAAGAAACCGGTATCACAGATTATGTGGGGTGCTTTTGTGTCAGTGCCGGATTTGGCGCCGATGAGTGGGCTCAAGAATACGAGGCCCAACTCGACGATTACAACTCGATCATGGTTAAGGCGATTGCAGACAGATTTGCCGAAGCAGCGGCAGAATGGTTGCACTTAAAAGTTCGCACGGAGTTCTGGGGATACGCTTCAGATGAATCCTTAGAGATCAACCAAATTATCGGGGAGCAATACCGAGGCATTCGTCCGGCACCAGGCTACCCGGCTTGTCCTGACCATTTGGAAAAGCAAACCATTTGGCAATTGCTCGACGTTGAAGGGGCCATCGGTGTGCGTTTGACCGAAAGTTTGGCTATGTGGCCAGCAGCTTCCGTATCAGGATATTATTTTGCCCACCCGGAAGCCCGTTATTTTGGTTTGGGTAAAATAACCCAAGAACAAGTCGCCGACTTTGCGCGCAGAAAAAACATTCCATTGGCCGAAGCCCAAAGATGGCTGTCACCTAATATTGCTGATTAATCGTTTTGTTATGAAAATTACAGACCACATTAAAAACGCACAGGGAAAAACGCTTTTTTCCTTCGAAATTGTTCCACCCGTCAAGGGAAAAAGCATCGATGAACTATATGCCAACATCGACCCATTGATGGAGTTTAAACCCCCATTTATCGATGTGACTACCTCCAGGGAAGAAGTCGTCTATACTCAGAAATCGGGTTTATACGAAAAGAAAATTACCCGCATGCGTCCAGGAACTGTAGGGATATGTGCTTCCATCAAACACAGGTACGACGTGGATACTGTGCCGCACGTGTTGTGTGGCGGGTTTACTCAAGAGGAAACAGAATACATGTTGATCGATCTTCAGTATTTGGGTATCGATAATTTGATGGCACTCCGCGGGGATTCTATGCGCGATGAGGCTTATTTCATCCCTACTAGTGGCGGACATCCCTATGCGGTGGATTTAGTGCGGCAAATCGATCAGCTCAATCGCGGTCAGTTTTTGCATGACCAGCCTCAATCTCCGCTCGCCACTCCTTTTTGTATTGGAGTAGCTGGTTATCCTGAAAAGCACATGGAAGCTCCTTCCATGGCTTCTGATTTAAAAAGGTTGAAAGAAAAGGTGGATGCTGGAGCGGATTACGTGGTCACACAGATGTTCTTTGACAACAGCAAATATTTTGCCTTTGTGGAGAGCGCCCGGGCTATGGGTATCGATGTGCCCATCATTCCAGGGATCAAACCGCTGGCCGTGCACAGACACTTAAGTATTCTTCCTCAAGTATTTAAAAT
>DFSJ01000038.1:0-386 GCA_002378585.1 Flavobacteriaceae bacterium UBA3440
CTGACTTGGGTAACTATGATATCCAAGAGTCCATCGTTGTTGATGTCTGCCATCACCACCCCATTGGACCAATCTCCTGATTGAATAATCCCTGCTTTTTGGGTGACGTCTTCAAAGGTAAAATCGCCTAGATTTTTATAGAGCTTATTGGACACCTGGTTGCCTGTAAAAAACAAGTCGTCTAATCCATCTCCATCTAAGTCACCTGCGGCCACACCACCACCGTTATTGAAATATAGGTATTCAATCATATTGAGCGGTCCCTGCGGGTCCAGATCATTTGAAAAGTCTATACCTGTTTGTTGTGCAGAAAGAGATTCGAATTGAATACCTGCATCTATTTCTTCCTTATCGGTACACGATGTGGCCAACAATAGAACGCTGAG
>DFSJ01000038.1:726-6110 GCA_002378585.1 Flavobacteriaceae bacterium UBA3440
GATCTGATTTCCCCCTTAATGGTTAATCCATGCCCCGGTTTAGGCAATTTCCATTGACCATTTTCTTGAACGAGCCATTGGGCATAACTCGCGTCATAACGACCTACTTCGGGTTTTACTCGAAATAAGTTTCCGCCAAAAGCGAGGTCGAGATCTCCGTCTCCGTCAAAATCTTGTGCACAAATGGCATATACCGGACTGATTTGAACCGCTTTCGGCAGCTTTGCCGAAGTGAATTGAAGCTGGCCACCATTCATCAACACCGCAGTTTCTAAATCGTTGACCGCAACATGTTGCGCTTTTTCAATGCCTTGTGTACCGAGTATTTGGTCTATATCTGCCGATTTAAAGGAAGCGTAGTCCGGAAATAATTTCTTGAGTGGCTTCATTTGATCGATCAAATTGTGCCGTAGGTTGTACGGGTAGTATTTGCCATCAGGGCGTTGGAAAGTCATGATGGGATCCAAATCTCCGTTGTCATCAAAATCACCGTAAGTCAACCTGATGGGGCGTTCCTGAGTGGCTTTGAAGAAGCTGTTGGTGCCGTGGTTGCCCAATGCTAAATCTACTAATCCATCTCCATTCAAGTCCTGGGCCAGTACCGTGTTCCACCAACCTTTTTTCTGAGCGAGCGGGTGTTCTTTTTGACGGACCAATTGTTTGTTCTCCTGGATAAAAAGTTCAATTCCCATAAATTCGCCCACGACGACTAAGTCCAGATCTCCATCGCCATCAAGATCTGTCCAAGCAGCATCAGTGATCATGCCTAATTGGCTCAGTTCTGGCGCCCAAGTGTCTGTTTTGTCTACAAAGTGCCCTTTTCCATCTGAAAACAGTAAGTGTCCTGATCCTGGAACGCCGTAGGCGCCATTGATGCATCGTTCGCCTACAAAAAGGTCCGTTTTGCCGTCTCCATCGATATCTCCTGCGCGCACGCTACCTGTGTTGAAATAAATGCTTTGCGTCGGCAATACTGATTTGGACAAGGCAAAGGATCCTCGCCCATCATTGAGGTATAGCTGATCAGCCAATTCTGAGGAAAATGAGGAGAATTCAACGCCCCCTTGGCCAAAATAAACATCCAAATCACCGTCACTATCCACATCGAGGAGCGCCACATCTACCGTTTCTGAGTTTTTATTCTCGTCAAAACTAAACCATGGCTTTGGCTCAAACCCAGAAGCAGTGCCGGCAAACACTTGGCTGGGTAGGCCTTTAGCCCCTGGAATCAACAAATCCTCAAAACCATCCCCATTGAGGTCTCCTAAAGCTAGTTTTGGTCCAGGAGTACTCATCATATGATGCAGCAGTCGATCTTTGTTAAAGTCGATGTAGTTATTCTCTTCATGTACATACTCAGGTACACTGGACAAAGCGGCAAATACCGGCTTTTGGCTTGGCTCAGTTGACGCGTAGGACACGCCTTCATTCATGTCTAAAACGAGCATTTGATCTACAGCGACCTCTTTCAGTAGGGTGCGTGTTCCGTTGGGCCATTGTACATCCACAGATACTTTTTGTGCCCCGGGCAATCCAATATGTGGCCGGGTATCCATACTGGATTGAAATCCACGTACAGGCTGCTGCGCTACACTGTACGAGGCGTTTCCATCGTGTACGGTAATTTGGGTGCCCACAGCCAGTGTATTTTGCCCCATTCCTTTTAATGAAAACTGAAGAAAATGACCTTTCTGCTGATCTACTGCCTTGTTTTGGTATACAAATAAGGGCATATTCACATTGTTCACCACCAAATCGAGGTCTCCATCGTTGTCCAAGTCGCCATAGGCAGATCCATTCGAGAATCCTGGAGTGTCTAACCCTAGCGAAGTATCGTTCTCAAATTTCCAGTCTCCTCGGTTGGCAAATGCTTTGTTGGCAATAGGATTCGAGGGGATGATATTGACCAACTCGGCGTAGTTGACTCCATCCCCGGACACCATGGATTCAATTACCTCGTTGGAGGAAACGTATTGCAGATAATCTTGATCGGTGAGGTCTTTGTAGATGCCATTGGCCACAAATAGGTCCTTGTTGCCATCGAGGTTCATATCAAAAAGCAAGGCGCCCCAACTCCAGTCTGTAGCCGAGACACCAGCCATTCTTCCTATTTCACTGAACGTGCCGTCCCCGTTATTTCTCTGTAATGTATTTCTGGTGTATTGGTGGTAGTAACCGTTTTTGGTGTTATAGGTGTATTTATCCCAGTCCTCAAAAGTGGTCACAGACTTGAGGCGCTCGTAGTCCCCGGGCAGCATTTCGGTAACAAAAATATCGGCATTGCCGTCGTTATCCACATCGGCCATGTCCGCACCCATCGAAGCGCCACTTATCGATTGTATCGACTCAGTCAACACTTCTTTAAACGTACCGTTCTGTTGGTTCACATACAGATAGTCCCGCTCAAAAAAATCATTGGACACATAAATATCTTCCCATCCGTCATTGTTTACATCACCCACGGTAACCCCTAATCCAAACCCAATAACGCTTCCATAGATGCCCGCTTGCTCACTGATATCGATGAATTTACCGCCTCTGTTTTCCAGCAGTTTATCTCCGCCCAATTCATCGCGTTTGGGTCGCTCGTTTCTTCGCAAATCAAAACTTCCGATGGCTTGGTACGAGTTGTTGAGCAAATAGACATCCAAATCGCCGTCCTTGTCAAAGTCAAAAAACGAGGCGTGGGTGGAAAAGCCTTGATCAGCCAGTCCATATGCTTCAGCCTCTTCGCGGAACGTGCCGTCTTTTTGGTTGATAAACAGTTCGTTTTGCTTGTTGTCTCCGGACACATCTCCTGAATTACACACATAAATATCTAACCATCCATCTGCATTGATATCTACCATGCTGACCCCAGTAGACCAAGCCCTAGTTCCAGCAACACCAGCGCGGTCGGTGATGTTTTCAAACTGCCAATCCCCTTTGTTTAGAAATAGTTGGTTGGGTTTCTGGTTGGCCGTCAGGTAGACATCTAGTAATCCATCGTTGTTTACATCGCCTAGCGAAACACCGCCTCCATTGTAAAAATTGCGGTAGGTATACACATTAAACTCTTTGGAGAATCCGAGTTCGTTGCTGAATTCCATCCCGATATCCGAAGGATCCATCGCTTCAAAAAGCAGGGTCTCTTTTTGGCACCCATTTAGGACAAAAAGCAAAAATATAACTGCAGAGAAAGCCCACTTGTTATTCATAAATCTCTGGGTATTTGTAGCGCAAGTCTTCTAGTTTTGCGGTGATTTCTTTTTCGTTTTTCGGATAGAGCAGGATTTGCCTGCTGCCGTCAATTTTGATCCATACTTCTTTGTCCAATTCCTTGAGGAAAATCGATTTAAATTCATTTCCTGGATACCATTTGACCAAGCTATCCTTGATCTGAGGAATTAATTTTTCAGCATATAAATCTGTATTCCAAGGAGCCCAGGCTTCAAAATAAAATCCCATGTCCAATCCAGTCATCACTTGATCAGGATTAAATATTCCGTAAAATTCATAAATAATGGAGGTCTGACCCTCTTCGGCAGTTTCAAAAGTATGTTGCACTGTTTTGTTGTTCGGCCCCTGGGTCACTTTACCCATTTTATTTAATTCCCAACAGCGATCGAAAAATTGTTTCCTGTTTTGACCCACTTTAAAGCCAAAATACAAATCTTCGGTAGGGGTGGGGTTTTTTGCTTCAGATTCCACCATTTGTGTGTAATCAGAACGACAACTGCCCAACAGCAGCATAGCACAAAGGCCCATTAATCCCCATATTGAGTAGTGTTTTTTCATGGAAGAATACTTATTTTTTGGTTGTTAATGCCAAATATGGTTCGGTTCCCCGCTTTAGTTTTTATTGGTGAGATGGCGCGAATGTCGCCTTTTATCCCAAGAGGAAGGGGCATTTGATTGATTAAATAACCCTTTTTTCCTCCGGGAATAGCCCAACCACTCGAAGCGTCAGAGGCGCCAAACCTTGGTTTAATCCGTGATTGATTTCCGCCAAATAGCAAATCATTAAAACCGTCTTTGTTTTGATCAGACTCTGTAATCGCATGTATATGAGCATATTGAAGCTCACTAGGCAGTGGAATAGCTGTAAACTTGTCTCCGTCAAATACCCAAGCAGAGGTAGTAATTAGGTTGAGTCGATAATTAGTTGAGCTTTCAAGTGCTGATTGACCCAGCAGCTTTTCTAAGGTAGCCGTGCTGTAATCCGCGTAGAGCAATCTGTTTTTTTTGAGGTAGGGGAGTTGTTGGCTGAGTTCATCTTTGTCGTGTATGGGATAATCTTCCCCGTTTATTTGGTAGCTAAATAGCTGATCTTGACGTCCGTTTTGATCAAAATCTGCGACCCACATACCCATGCCCGTTTGGTATAAACTATTGGTGCCTACATTACCCGCGATCAGGTCTTTAATCCCATCACCATTGAGGTCAGCTAAATACAATGCACCCCACATACCCCGTGTGTTTTCCATGCCGAACAAATCAGTGGCGCGCTCAAATTCTCCCGCTCTGTTGAGGTAAATCTCCACGTTCATCCAGTCTCCAGAGGCTATGATATCAGGCCAGCTATCTGCATTCAGATCGGCTACCACGGCACTGCGGACCATACCCATATCTTTGAATGCTTCACTGGAGGAGAGACTAAATTTCCCTAGCCCATCGTTGATCAACAGATATCCCGAACTGGGTAATCCATAGGTTTCTGTGTCGTATCTGCCGGCAATCCACAAGTCGGGATCGTTGTCCGCGTCGGCATCAAAGCTGATCACTACACCTGTATTTAACAAAGGAGCTTCCTCAATCGCAAAGGCAAATGGCTTGAAATTTCCTCGACCATCGTTGAGATAAAACAGATCTTTTAACGCACTGTCAAATTTTGAAAATGCTTTTCCACCTGTTCCTACATACAGATCTAAATCCCCGTCTCGATCGGTGTCTACAAACAACGCCACTACCTCTTCCGCATTTTGTGCTGCTACAAAAGGTTCAGTACGGACCGTGTAGGTTCCATTCGGGTTGCTCAAAACGAGTTGTCCGCTTTGCTTCTTTCCCCCTCCTAAATACACATCGTCGTATCCATCTCCATTGACATCTCCTACGGCCAATGCCGGC
Organism: Flavobacteriaceae bacterium UBA3440; assembly: GCA_002378585.1. Taxonomy (GTDB): domain Bacteria; phylum Bacteroidota; class Bacteroidia; order Flavobacteriales; family Flavobacteriaceae; genus MAG-120531. The sequence continues at coordinate 5,833 of DFSJ01000038.1, forward strand.
CCTTGGTGACTCACCATCTCTGGTAGCAGCTGTTCAAAATTAAAATCAATGTACGGACCTTCTTCATGGGCTATTTCCGGAAAAATTTCCTCTTGAAGCACTTGCAGCGTCTCCGATTCAGGGATTGCTTGAGTAGGCACTTGATGCTGATCAATATGCAGCAATTGGTTGGCAGCAATGTCTTTCAACACACTTTTGGTTCTGTTGGGCCAAATCACTTCAATACTGTCCACTTTTTTTGCTGCACCGAGTCCAAAGTGCAGTCGATTTGGGCTGGC
>DFSJ01000057.1 GCA_002378585.1 Flavobacteriaceae bacterium UBA3440
GGAGGTTGTCTGTAATCTATTTGAAGGGACTCATCTATTTCGGTGTCTGGATCGTCTTTCAGGTATTGAATAAACTCCTGATTGGTGATTCTGGCGTTTCCATCATACAAAACTGTTCCTGTAAAATTGGGGTGAAAGTCTTGGTCAGAAAAATATTCGCTTGGTGTAAGGTAGCCGCTTTGGGGATCCAAATCGCTCAAAAAGTAGTTAAGTTGACGCACTTGAACCCTAAAGGTAGACTCCTTGTCCCCGTAAATAGAATCCAAGGTGTAGGTTCTTGGGTACGTATTGGCCAAAAACTCTTCATCCAAATTGTCGAAGGTTCCATCTCCATCTGTATCCTTTGACAGCGGATTGGTCCCGTTGGCAAGCTCTGCCAAATCATTGACCCCATCACCATCGGTATCGCTACCCGGGTCTAGAGGGTCTATATCAAAAACATCGGGAACACCATCCGAATCGCTGTCCTTGTCAGATCCTGAGGTAAAAGGCAGGTAAAGAATGACCTTAGTCACCTTCTCCGATTCGTCTACATAACTCCCAGAATCTTCTAGGTTTTGCGAATAGATACCAAAGACCGGATTACCCCCGCCTGAGGCGAGCCTCACTTGGGTCGCAATCGATGCCTGGGTGGTTCCAAAAATAGGGTCGTTGTAATTACCCAGCTGATACACGCTGAGTTTGTTGGTCATCGCCGCCTGGATTTGCGTCTGAGAAACGTGTACCGGGAAAATTGCTTTTTGGGTATTGAACCCTTCCGCGTTGATTAAAGCCTCATTTTCAATAAAAAGTTCGTCTTCACAGCTGACTAAACCACTGCCCATAAACGCTGCAAAAAGCAAGCCTAGGACCTGTTTGGTGTTCCAATTCATTCGGTTACTTTAGTACTTTGGTGTTGTAAAATCCTGCATAAGCCTCCTCAAATTCATGGAAAGGAACGTAAGGAAGAATAGGCTTGTCGAGTGATTCTATATGGGCCAATAAATCTGGGTGAATCTCCTCAGTGGCTAATATAACCGCATCCGAATGATCGACGGCGACTTTTAACAGATTATTATAGTCAGGGTGTTCCAGGCAAGCGATCGATGCTTCATCAATTCCGTCAAAGGCAATTTTTTTGCGCATGCAATCGCTTAATGTGCCTTCAAAATCTGGCGCATATACCGAAGTGACGATGCGGCTTTCAGCAAACAAAGGCTCATCGGCGTAGTATTTGCGCAAATACAGCGGCAACAAAGAGGCCATCCATCCGTGAACGTGGATGATGTCTGGAATCCAATTGAGTTTTTTAACGGTTTCTACCACTCCTTTAGCAAAGAAGATGGCTCGTTCGTCGTTATCGTCATACATACATCCCTCCACATCTTTAAACGTGTACTTTCTTTTGAAGTACTCTTCATTGTCGATAAAATATACCTGTATGCGCTCTTTGGGAATCGAAGCTACTTTAATGATCAGCGGCATATCCATATCGTTGACCACCATGTTCATGCCTGACAGGCGAATCACTTCGTGCAACTGGTGTCTGCGCTCGTTGATGATTCCATATTTGGGCATGAAGATTCTGATTTCACCCCCTTTACTGTTCACCATCCGCGGAGCCTCGTAGGACATCTGCGAGACAGGGTTTTGGGGTAGGTAGGGCGCTAGCTCTGAAGAGACAAACAAGATCTTTTTACCGTTCATAAGGACGTTATTTTTCGATTCCAACTCGGAAGCTGCAAATTTACAAAAAATATGCGGAATCGCCTTAATTATAGTAAGTTTGCCAGGTGAACCACTCTGAAATTCTTTTGCTACGTCACCGGATTGAGCTAGCTGATTCACTGGCAAAACACCCTGAATGGGCTCAATGTCTGGGATTTGTCCCCACCATGGGGGCATTGCACCAAGGACACTTGGCTTTGGCAGAACGAGCTGCCCGAGAAAACAAAGCAGTTGTGGTCAGTGTTTTTGTCAATCCAACCCAGTTTAACAACCCCCAAGACTTGGCTCTTTATCCACACACACTGGATCAAGACATAAAACTTTTAGCCACACTGCTTCCATTGGGCACACCTATTTGGGTGTATGCGCCAAATGCCGAAGACTTGTATGATCAAACGGTAGTTGCTAGGAATTTTGACTTCCAAGGGGTAGACGCTGTTTTTGAAGGAGCCGACCGACCCGGCCACTTCAATGGAGTGGGCACAGTCGTGTCCCTGCTCTGGAAGGCAGTTCCTGCACAACGGGTTTATTTCGGAGAAAAGGACTACCAACAGCTATGCGTCGTACAAGCGCTCAAGCGCATGGAAAATCACGACTTAGAGATCGTGCCCTGCCCCATTGTGCGCGAATCCAACGGACTGGCGATGAGTTCCAGAAATGAGCGCCTGACTACAGCGCAAAGAGAACGGGCGGCGTGGATTTATCAAACCCTACAAGAGGTTGCTCGACAGGGTAGTGCATCAGCCCCCAATCGACTAAGGCCCGATGAGCTCAGAAATCTAGTCGCCAAAAAAGCCCAAGAAGCTCCTGATTTTCAGATCGCCTACTTTGACATCGTCGAGGAAGGCGGAGTTAATCGAGTGGACCATTGGTCAGCAGGAGCGCGTTACCGAGCCCTAATCGCTGTCGAGTTTCACGGCGTTCGACTCATCGATAATATCGCGCTTTAATTCTTATATTTGCCCCATGTTTGTGCACGTAGTAAAATCCAAAATCCACCGTGTTAAAGTCACTGGAGCCGACCTGAATTACATCGGTAGCATCACCATTGATGAAGACCTGATGGATGCCGCCAATATTATTTCAGGCGAAAAAATTCAAGTGGTCAACAACTCTAACGGAGAACGTTTAGAAACCTATGTGATCCCCGGCCCTCGCCAAAGTGGAGAAATCACC
>DFSJ01000151.1 GCA_002378585.1 Flavobacteriaceae bacterium UBA3440
GGGATGTTTTACGGGATTCAGCGGGGGGCTATTCAAGCCCTTAAATCATCGACTGCTTGGTATGATTCACTGAACCAGGTATACGCCCATCGCAGAGAAAAGATTTGGGCCTTGGCCGATGCGTTAGGTTGTACCTATGATACCCATGCCGTAGGTATGTTTGTCTGGGCGCAAATACCCTCAGGTGTTGAAAATGAACTCGATTTCGTCGATCAATTGCTGTATCAACACCATATATTCATCACTCCTGGTTCCATTTTTGGCAGTAATGGAGCCGGCTATGTGCGGTTTTCACTCTGTCTGGAAGCAGACCTAATCGACCAGGCAATTCAAAGAATAAGATCATGAAGGTATTTTTTATCGGTATTGGATTGATTGGAGGGTCTATGGCTCTTGAAATCAAACATAAGAACCCACAAGCGGTTTGTTACGGCATCAGTCGCCAAGACGAAACTTTGGATAGGGCTTTGGCTTTGGGTCTGATAGACCATAAGGCAGTATGGGAAGATTTGCCACAGGCAGACTTAGTGTTTTTAAGCATCCCCGTGGATGCCTCAGTCAATGCATTGCCTCGTATTTTAGACCTAATACCAGACCAATCTTTGGTGGTGGATGCAGGTTCTACCAAGCAAGCTTTATGTACCGCCGTGGCTCAACACCCCAAAAGAAGAAATTATTTGGCCGCTCACCCGATTGCAGGTACTGAGTTTTCAGGTCCAGAGGCAGCTTTCTTGGGACTGTTTGACCAAAAAACAATGATTGTTTGTGAGGTGGAGAAAACGGCGTTTAAGCTCCAAGAAAAAGCGATGTCGCTATTTACCAGTTGGGGCATGCGTATTCGGTATATGGACGCTGCAGCCCACGATAAACACATCGCCTATGTGTCTCATTTATCACACATCAGCTCCTTTATGTTAGGGAAGACCGTGATTGAAAAAGAGAAGAATGAAAGCGATATTTTTGACATGGCTGGCTCCGGATTTGAGAGCACGGTGCGCCTGGCTAAAAGTTCCCCGGCTATGTGGACACCTATTTTTGATCAAAACAAACAACATGTAGTCGCTGCACTAGAAGAATATATTGCCAATCTGGAAGAATTTAAATCCTTGCTCGAAGCATCAGATCGCGATGCGATGTATCAACAAATGAGCGATACCAATAAAATAAAAGAAATACTCAACGGAATACCCCTCAACAAATAGATTATGGAAAATTCAAAGAAAATGAGAACCTGGCTCGATGAGATGAACCTGACCCACCCATTGGTGATTGCAGGTCCTTGTAGCGCTGAAACCGAGGAACAAGTGCTTAAAATTGCACATTCCTTAAAAGACACCGATGTAAATTATTACCGCGCAGGTATTTGGAAACCTAGAACAAGACCTGGAAATTTTGAAGGGGTTGGTGCCTTAGGTCTTAAATGGTTGCAAAAAGTACAGAAGGAAACAGGTATGAAAACGGCTACTGAGGTGGCCAACAGAGCCCATGTTGAACTGGCTTTGGAGCACGATGTGGATCTGTTGTGGATTGGAGCACGTTCTACCGTGAGTCCTTTTATTATCCAAGAAATTGCGGATGCCCTTAAAGGGACAGACAAAATTGTATTGGTTAAAAACCCGGTCAATCCAGATTTAGCCCTGTGGCTAGGGGCAATAGAACGCCTATACGCTGCAGACATCAAAAATCTTGGGGTTATCCACAGAGGGTTTTCTACGTTTGAAAAAACTAAGTACCGCAATATTCCTGAATGGCAAATGGCGATTGAGTTGCAGTCGAAATATCCTGATTTGCCGATCATCAATGATCCATCACACATCACTGGAAAAAGGGATATGATTTTTGATGTCGCTCAAACCGCTTTAGACCTAAATTTTGACGGATTGATGATCGAAACTCACTGCGATCCGGATAATGCGTGGAGCGATGCGGCTCAACAAGTGACTCCTGAACGTTTGGTAGAAATTATGCGCGATCTAAAAGTGCGTAAAGAATCTGATCCTGAGGAAAAATACAACAAGGAGTTAAGCAATTTACGCGCCCAAATCGACATAATAGACAATCAGTTGTTGGAGACACTAGGCAAGCGTATGAAACTAGCTGAAGGAATAGGCGCTCTAAAATCGAAACACAATGTAGCTGTATTGCAGTCTAGTCGTTGGAATGAGATTTTGGGACGCATGATTTTAGAGGGTGAAACCAAAGGCTTGAGCGAAGAATTTGTCTTGCGCATGTTTAAGGCTATTCACCAAGAGTCCATCAACCACCAGGAAAAGGTCATCAAATCATAATTAAAAGGGGCTTAGGCCCCTTCCTTTTTTTATCTTAGCGTCCTGGGTATGCGGGGAACAGTTTATAAATCTACAGGGAGTTGGTACGCTGTCTTGGGCCAAGACGGACAGATGCACGAATGCCGTATTAAAGGCAAGTTCCGCGTACAAGGAATCAAGAGCACAAACCCGGTGGCTGTAGGAGATTTGGTCCAGTTTGAACTCGAGCAAAGCGGTGACAACCCCCATGGTGTCATTTTTGATATCGTCGAAAGACGCAATTACATGATCCGCAAATCGGTGAATTTATCCAAACAAACCCAGATCATTGCGGCCAATATCGATCAAGCGTTATTGCTGATCACCCTGAACAATCCCCCTACGCTTACTCCTTTTATCGATCGTTTTTTGGTTACTGCTGAAGCCTACGATATACCGGTGATTTTGGTCTTTAACAAGATCGACTGCTATTCGGCAGAGGAGCGTTTTGAAGTGGATTATTTGCTGAGTCTCTACCGCACTATCGGGTATACGTGTCTGTTGGTTTCAGCGCTTACAGGAACTGGTGTGGACGATTTAAAACAGATGATGGAGGGCAAGACCAGTTTGGTCTCTGGCC
>DFSJ01000071.1 GCA_002378585.1 Flavobacteriaceae bacterium UBA3440
AGTTTATGGTCGTATAAATCCATAGCAATGATTTGACCCTTGTTGGCCATCAAGGCTGCGAGATGCAGCGATTTGCCTCCGGCGCCAGCGCAAGCATCAACGACCAACATTCCTGGCTGAACGTCCAGAAAACGCCCAACTTTTTGTGAAGAGGCATCTTGAACTTCAAAATAGCCCTCTTGGAAAGCGGGGTGTTGAAATAGTGCGGCCCGTTCCTCTAATATCAACGCATCAGGATAATCCGCATGTGTTTTTGTAGCGATTCCATCATCGAACAGAGCATCTGCTAAAGGCTTAGGTTCCGTTTTTAAACGATTGACACGAAGCACTACGGGTGCTTGCTCATTAAGTGCTTTAATTTCTGCAGACCATTGTTCTTCACCCAGTGATGAAGCCCCCAATTCGTCCAACCAATCTGGAATAGATTCACGGTATTTACGCTCTTTAGAAAGTAGGTCAAAACGACCTTTGATTTTGCGTTCTGGAGTGGGTTCGATCTGCTTCCAATCGGGTAGGGGGATTCCTTTAAGAACGGCCCAAACGGCAAATAAGCGAAAAAGTTTTGGGCGGTCAAAAGGGGCCTTTACTTCTGCAATTTCCATGTACAATCGCTTCCATCTAACCATGTCATAGGTGGTTTCGGCAATAAATCCACGGTCGCGCGCACCCCATCGCTTGTCGATTTTGAGTACGCGTTCGATCACTTTATCTGCGTAATGTCCTTGGTTAAAGATCTGATCTAGAGCATCAACTACGGCAAATACTAAGTTTCTGTGAAGTTTGTTCTGCATAAGTAAAAACGCCTAGCAGTAGGCTAGGCGTTGCAAAGGTATTCCTTTTTTTGAGCTGTCTCTTATTCTTGCTTCTTTGTATCGCGGCGTTCGCGATATTGCCGAAATAATTTTCGCTTAAATGTTTCTTCAGCGTTTACCAACAAGACCATTTGTTTTTTGCTCAATTTCCCGGTTAATTTCTCGTAGAGCTCCAGGTCCATTTGCCACATCTTTTTTCTTTGTGACAGATATCTATTCCAGTGTTTGTGTGCTTCAAGCTCCGACATGGATTTGATTTGTTCCTTGGTTTTGATCTGAGATTTCATGTCGTTCATCAATCCCATAAAGGCGGATTCATGTTCGTTGTAAATCGGCCAAAAAACAGCAGCCTGCTCGGGTGAGAGATCCATTTCTTCTGTAAAATGAGCCACTTTTAACGCCTTGATTTGCGCAAAATCTGGTTGTTGACTCCAGGCTATTTGCCAAAAGCCCATAAAAATAATCAGGGTGATTAAATAATTATTGTTCTTCATAGTGTTGCCATTCTTTGGCGCTTGGTACGGTGAGTTCTAGATAATCATCAATGGGTAGTTCTCCAAAAAAATCGGATTCTCCCATCGTTATCACAGGATCTTGGTGTAATTCAGTCAATTCCAGTGAGGGGGTTTCTAAAAGTGCATGTTCTATATACTGGCTCATTTCTAGTTCGCTCAGGGTTGACCACTGAGTTTGCTGGTTTACTTGATGGGCAGTATATACCCATGCAGCCAAAAACAAAAGTGCCATACTGGCCGCAGCTGACCAGGCATAGAGCGAATAAACTTTTGTGGGTTTTTTCTCCGAGGTCTTGGCTAATATGTTTGATTTGAGCTCAGAAAAATAATTTTCAGGAAGGTTGAATGTTCTGTTTTTCTTTTGGGCGGATACTTCTTGATCTGCGTCGAGCACACGCTGCATACAACACTGTTTCAAAGACACAAAATAGTCTTTGGGTACGTTAAAGTGTTGTTTTTCAGCTGAGGTAGACATGTCTTTTAGATTTATTTACAGATAAAAGGTTTAATCTTCAGTTAAAAAATCTTTGATTTTAGCCACAGCATGGTGGTAGTTTGCTTTTAGTGCCCCGACGGAGGTACCCAGTATCTCGGAGATGTCTTCGTATTTTAAATCGTCAAAATATCTCATCTGAAATACCAGTCTTTGTTTTTCGGGCAATCGGGCCAGCGCTTGTTGCAACTGTACCTCCATTTCATCTCCATCAAAATATACGTCGCTCTGAAGTTGTTCCGCTTTAAGGGTTAAATAATCATGGGAACTAATGGAGCTCTTTTTGGCATTTGATTTAATGAAGTTTAGGGCTTCATTGGTGGCAATACGGTACATCCAAGAATAAAGCTGACTTTCGCCTTTAAATCCGTCTATGTTTTGAAAGATCTTTACAAAGGTATTTTGAACAACATCATCAGCATCATCGTGATGAAGCACCAATCGCCTGATGTGCCAATACAAACGCTCTTGATAGGCATCGACTAGTTGTCCAAAGGCAGCGTTTTTCTCCTTGGGATTTTGTAGTTGTGCGACAAGTTCTTTTTCAGGAATCAAATCTGTGTAATTGAATGTAAGATTCCATAGCTGATAAAAGGTTTAATCGGCAGCCAATTGTTGCATGGATACCAACTGTTGGTAGTAGCCATTGTTTTCAATCAGCGATTGATGGGTCCCTCGTTCAACAATTTTTCCTTGGTGCATCACTAAAATTAGGTCTGCGTGTTGAACGGTGGAGAGACGATGAGCAATCACCAAAGTAGTTCTGTCCTTCATCAATATATTCAGCGCCTCTTGAACACCTCGTTCGCTTTGGGTGTCCAAAGCTGAGGTAGCCTCGTCCAAAATCAACAGGGACGGGTTGGTCAATAATGCTCGAGCTATGGAGATGCGTTGTTTCTGTCCACCGCTGAGTTTGTTACCCGCGTCACCAATTGAGGTGTCATAACTGTTTTCTAGCTGTTCGATAAACTCATGGGCATGAGCAGCTTTAGCCGCTTGAATAATGGATTCTCTAGAGGCATCCGGTTTCCCCATAGCTATATTATGGGCAATACTGTCGTGAAAAAGCAAGGCGTCTTGAGCGACTAAGGCCATTTGTTGTCTTAATGAGCCAATTTCCAGGGAGAAAACCGGGGACTCATCCCATAAAATAGTTCCCTGTGTTGGATCGTAAAAGCGCAGCAGCAACTGTGCTAGTGTGCTTTTTCCACTGCCAGATTGACCGACCAAGGCCACTGTCTGTCCTTGTTTAATTTCAAAATTAATATTGTGAAGCACTTCTTTCGCACCGTAGCCGAAGTGTACACCTTCAAAACGAATACTTTGGGTTAGGGGTGCAGCCACTACGGGACGTTCCGCTTTTTGTATCGGGTCTGTTTCCTCGAGCAGCTCAATAATTCGGCCGGCGGCCGCATCAGCTTTTTTAACCCCGTAGGCTGCTTTACTGATCGCTTTTGCTGGAGTTAAAATATTGTAAGCCAGGGAGATATAGGCGATGAACGACGAGGCGTTTAATGATCCATCAATCAATACTAAGGTACCCCCGTAGACCAGCAGTCCTCCAATTACGGCAATACCCAAGAATTCACTCAATGGAGAAGCTAGGTTTTGACGGTTAAGCAGTTTATTGGAGTATTGAAAGAATTGCTGGGTGATTTTGCTGAATTTTTGACTGAAATGGTTTTCAGCCACAAAGGCTTTGATCATCTTAAGCCCGGTAATAGTCTCCTCAGTTTGCGCAAGCATCTGACCCTGAATGTCCTGAACTTGCTCAGATTGTTTTTTCAAACTTTTTCCAACAACGGAAATAATCCATCCAGAAATCGGAATAAACACAAAGACAAACAAGGTGAGTTGTGGACTGATCAGCATCATCACCACCAAGGTAAACAGTATGGTTAAAGGTTCACGAACCATTAATTCAAGCACCGACAACATGGAGTGTTGAACCTCCAACACATCTGTGGTCATTCGGGTCATGAGGTCTCCTTTTTTTCGGTCGGTGAAATAACCCATGGGCAGGTGTATCAATTTTTGGTACACCTGATTTCTGATGTCCTTAAGCACCCCGTTGCGCAAATAAGTGATGTAGTACATCGCTAGGTAGTTAAACAGGTTTTTGAGTAAAAACAGCACAAGAATCAGCCCCACAGCGAGCCAAAGTCCCTGGCTGGGGTCTTCACCTGCAACGGCGCCTAGGTGGTAATTGATGGAGTCGGCGACAAAGGGTTTTAAGGTGTTTATTCCCTGATAGATGGGTTTTTCAGCCACAGGGGGCACTTGTTTAAAAAGCACGTTCAGCATGGGAATGAGCGCAGCCATAGCCAATGCGCTGAACAAAGCGTACAGCGCATTAAACACAATATTCCAAACCGCATAAGTTTTATAGGGTTTGGCGTAGTGTAAAATGGTTTTAAAGTGCGTCATGGTCGGTAAATTATGCCCGTGTTGTGGCTATGCGATGCCTAGGTCTTTAATCAAGTGTTGGATGCGATGCTCTAAGATCGATTGTGTTTGCTCCGCCGATGAGCCTTCAGGTCGAGGTTCGCAAACACTGATGTAAAATTTAATTTTTGGTTCGGTGCCGCTGGGGCGAGCTGCAATCATAGAGCCGTCTTCGGTATGGAAAATCAGCACATTTGATTTGGGTAAGGAGATTTCTTCGACCAAATGCTCCAAAGTACGGGTGGATTTTTGGTGCAAATAGTCATCGATGCGCACCACGGTTGAACCGCCCAAAGTGTGTGGGGGTTCTTGTCGCAAGGCAGACATAGTGGCTTCAATTTCTTGAGCACCCTCTTTCCCTTTCCGCACCAAAGAAACCAGTTTCTCCAAGTATTGGCCATGTACTTGATATAAGCCTTCTAGTAAATCAAACAGTGTTTCTCCTTGTGACTTGGCCCAAGCAGCTATTTCGCAAGCTAGAAGCGTGGCAGTTACGGCATCTTTGTCACGAACAAAGTCACCGACCATAAATCCATAGCTTTCCTCTCCACCACCGATAAAATGCTGGTGGGGGTGAGCTTCAATGGCTTGTGCAATCCATTTAAATCCAGTAAGCGTTGTTTTTAGCTCTACTTGATAGTAATCCGCCAATCGCTGAACCATAGGAGTAGATACTATGGTAGATGCGATAAAATCACCTGGGGCAAATCCTTTTTTTGCTCTCTGCTGTAACAAGAAGTCCAACATCAACACCATGGTTTGGTTCCCATTGATAATTTCTAACTGGCCAGATTTGTTGCGCGCTGCGATTCCCAGTCGATCACTATCCGGGTCAGTGCCGATCACCAAATCTGCGCCTATGGATTCCGCTTGGCTGATGGCTATGGAAAGAGCTTCTGTTTCTTCAGGGTTTGGAGAGACTACTGTGGGAAAATCTCCGTTGGGTTGTGCTTGCTCGGCTACTACATGCAATTGAGTGTATCCAGTTTTTTCTAAAACAGAGGGTATAGCGGTAATCGAAGTGCCGTGCAGTGGTGTAAATACTATGTTTAATTTATCGCGCTGTGGCGCCTGAAAGCGTCCATTGGTCAATACAGCAAGTTCAAAAGCTTGATCGACATCAGCGTCCAGCAGCTCAATCAGTTCAGGTTTTGGGGTGAAGCGAACATCTTTGAAGTCTAAGGCATTAATAGCGTCAATGATCGCCTTGTCTTGAGGAGGAACTATTTGCCCGCCATCGGTCCAATATACCTTGTAACCGTTGTATTCAGGGGGGTTGTGTGAGGCAGTAAGTACGATGCCCGCATGGCATCCTAGATGTTTCACCGTAAAAGATAGGGCAGGAGTGGTCCGCAGCTCAGGGAATAAAAAAACCTTGATGTCGTTGGCAGAGAATACCTCGGCAACCACTTTGGCCAATGTGTCGCTTTGGTGGCGGCAGTCGTAGGCAATAGCCACTTTGATTTGAGTTTGTGGATAACATTGATGTAGGTAGTGGCACAATCCTTGGGTATTTCGTCCCAATGTATACCGATTAATCCTATTGGTTCCTACACCCATGGTGCCACGCATACCTCCAGTGCCAAATTCAAGATCTTTATAAAATCGATCTTCGAGTTCTTTGGGTTCGTCAAAGAGTGAATGTATGGTTTGGTGTGTCTCAAAATCAAAAAACGGATCGAGCCAAGACTGGGCTCGTTCTTGGTAGGTAGGTATACTCATGATTGGGAAGATAAAATCGCTTGAATGCGATAATGTACTTGGGTTTTACGCTGTCTTATGATGATTTCACCTAAAAAGCCAGCTAAGAAGAATTGGGTGCCTAAGATCATACAGGCAAGAGCGATAAAGAATTCAGGTCTTTGGGTAATCAATCTACCTTGAGGATTAAACCAGATTTTGTCAATTCCTAAAAAAAGTGAGAATACAAAGCCCAGAATAAACAACAATACCCCAACAGCGCCAAATAAGTGCATGGGACGTTTTCCAAACGCGGATAAAAACCAAATGGTCAACAGATCGAGAAACCCGTTAATAAAACGACTGGCGCCAAATTTCGTGGTGCCATATCTGCGCGATTGGTGTTGAACCACTTGCTCTCCAATTTTTGAGAATCCTGCATTTTTTACCAAAACAGGAATGTAGCGGTGCATTTCGCCAGACACCTCAATGGCTTTAACAGCCTCTAAACGGTAGGCTTTAAGTCCGCAGTTAAAGTCATTTAAAGCAATACCTGAGGTTTTGCGGGCTGCCCAATTAAATAATTTTGAGGGTAGGTTTTTACCCCAAAAAGAATCAAAACGCTTTCGTTTCCATCCAGAAACCAGGTCGAAACCTTCTTGGGTGATTTTTTTGTACAAGCCAGGAATCTCCTCTGGACTGTCCTGCAAGTCGGCATCCATGGTCACCACTACCTGACCCTTGGCGCGAGCAAATCCAGCATGTAGGGCTTGTGATTTACCGTAGTTTTTTGAAAAACGAATGGCAGTAATTGAAGGATACTGGGGGATCAATGTCTCGATCACCGACCAAGAACCATCAGTACTGCCGTCGTCAATTAAAATAACTTCGAAGTTCCCGCTCCAAGACGCTAAAGTTCGGTCGATCCACGAAAGCAATTCGGGAAGCGATTCTTCTTCATTGAAGAGCGGAATAACTATCGAGAGATCCATGACTGGAGTCGTAAGAACTAGTCTCTATTTTTTTTAAGAATCAAACCTGATACCAATCCGATGATCAGTCCCATGATGGTATTCATGACCAAAAGTGTTGGGTAGGTAACCCAGGCAAAGTTTTTTTGCATGGCTACAATCTGATCAAGCTGCTCGTCGCTCATACTGGGATTTTGTTCGATCATTTGCTCGCGACCTAGTTCAAAAGCCTTGTCCCAAAAGGTGGGATCAATCACGTTGGTGAGTACTAAAAGATAAACAACACTGACTAAAGCAGCGACTAAACCAGCACCTGAACCGATTTTCAATGCTTCTTTTAGCGTGAGGTAACCTTCGTTTTGTCCTTTGAATGTATAGATGCCATAAAAAATAATACCAAAAAGAATGGCGATGCTGATGCCGCTTTGTGCGGGTGATTGCTCGTAAGCCATACCCATGGTGTATAGCATAATGCTGAAGGCAGTTCCTGCCAATCCAGCCAATACCCCAAACTGCAGTGAAAATTTACCCGTGGTTGGTTTTTGTTGTTCCATAAAACAAGTTTTAGACGTTAATGAGGCAAATATAGGATATCTTGCGATAAACCAGTTGTTTCCATGGTGAGATGGTGCCCGTATATAATTGCTTATTTTTTGTGTAGTACATTGTTGGTTTCATAAAAATGATTATTTTTGCCACTCAAAATTTGAACATAATCTAAGTCATATATATCATGAGAAAAGGAATTCACCCAGAAAATTACCGTTTGGTTGCTTTTAAAGACATGTCCAATGAGGATGTTTTTATCACCAAATCGGCTGCTGAAGCCAAAGAAACCCTTGAGGTGGATGGCGTGAGCTACCCTTTAATCAAACTAGAGATCTCTAGAACTTCTCACCCGTTCTACACAGGTAAAACCAAATTGGTAGATACTGCAGGACGTATCGACAAGTTCAAAAACAAATACGCCAAGTTTCAAAAGTAATCACTTCTGGGCTTAACCCTTAATCGCGTTCCGCCTTGGTGGGACGCGATTTTTTTATTCTCTATATTAGCGTTGTCAAAAATTGATCTTTATGAAGTACGTTCTCACCGATGGGTCATTGCACGAATCATTGAAGCCATTTACCTGGACAAGAGCAGTTAGTGACCTTCGGGTAGGTATTTTGTGCATTCACGAAAAGTGGTCAAAATTTACCGGGATCACTCCAGA
>DFSJ01000027.1:0-245 GCA_002378585.1 Flavobacteriaceae bacterium UBA3440
GCTACTTGTCCCTGTTGACCTTGACGATATCTACCCTGAGGTCGGTCAGATGTATTTGGTGTCCAGTTAGGGTTGTATTGATCCATAAAACCATAGGGACCATAGTCCAGGGTCTCCGATAACAGGGACATATTGTCCGTGTTCATCACGCCGTGTACAAAACCGATGCCCTGCCACTGAGCTACTAAATCCAAGGTGCGTTCTGCTACGGTTTTAAACAGGGACAAATAAGGCTGTTCCTCTTG